>JBOHYX010000196.1:0-5011 GCA_050738115.1 Rhodanobacteraceae bacterium | reverse complement strand
CCCGGTGGCCGTGGCCGCCGCGCCAGCCGGCGCCGCCGGCGCCGCGGCCGCCGAAGAGAAGACCGAGTTCAACGTCGTGCTCGCCTCGTTCGGCGACAAGAAGATCGAGGTCATCAAGACCGTGCGCGCGATCACCGGCCTTGGCCTCAAGGAGGCGAAGGACCTGGTCGAGGGCGCCCCGAACACGGTCAAGGAAGGCGTCAGCAAGGAAGATGCGGAAAAGATGAAGAAGGATCTCGAGGCGGCAGGCGCCAAGATCGAGTTGAAATGACCACAGGATGTGGTCACCCCGTGTAGGAGCGCGCCTGCGCGCGACCGGTTGCGCAAGAACGGTCGCGGGCGAGGCCCGCTCCTTCATGAGGATGACGTCTTTGGGCCTGGGGGCTTTTGCCCCCGGGCTTTCGACGTTGATTTGACATCGGGAATCGAGACCAGGGAATAGAGAATCGGCAGAGCGAGAGCCCGACACGACCCGCTTTTGCCATTCCCGATTCCCGATTCGCGATTCCCCAGGCAACAGAGTTGTTCACACGAAGTAGCAGCAGAAGGCGTGCTGGTGCCGGCAATACCAGCGACTTCCCAGGTGACAGCTCCACCACGTTTCCCCGGGCCCGCAAGCGGCCCCGTGTCCCCAGAACGAGGCGGTAGCATCCATGACGACCTATTCCTTCACCGAAAAGAAGCGCATCCGCAAGGATTTCGGCAAGCGCGTGCCGGTACTCGGCGTGCCCAACCTGCTGACCATCCAGACCGATTCCTACAAGGATTTCCTGCAGGCGGACGTCTCGCCCGGCAAGCGCGGGGACAAGGGCCTCGAGGCTGCGTTGAAGTCGGTGTTCCCGATCAAGAGCCACTCCGGCAACGCCGAGCTCGAGTTCGTGGACTACCGTTTCGGGGAGCCGGCGTTCGATGAACGTGAGTGCCGCGTGCGTGGCATGAGCTACGGCGCGCCGCTGCGCGTCAAGGTGCGGCTGGTCATCTACGACAAGGACAGCCCGGCCTCGAAGAAGGTGCCGAAGCTGATCAAGGAGCAGGAAGTCTACATGGGCGAGATCCCGCTCATGACGGCGACCGGCACGTTCATCGTCAACGGCACCGAGCGCGTGATCGTGTCGCAGTTGCACCGCTCGCCCGGCGTGTTCTTCGATCACGACAAGGGCAAGCAGCACTCGTCCGGCAAGCTGCTGTTCAACGCGCGCGTGATTCCGTACCGCGGCTCGTGGCTGGACTTCGAGTTCGACCCCAAGGAAGTGCTGTACACGCGCATCGACCGTCGCCGCAAGCTGCCGGTGACGATCCTGCTGCGCGCGCTCGGCTACACCAACGAAGAGATGCTGGACATCTTCTTCGAGCACAACGTGTTCCATTTGAACAAGGACAGCAACGCCGAACTCACGCTGGTGCCCGAACGCCTGCGCGGCGAGACGCTCAACTTCGACCTGCTGGCCGGCGACAAGGTGCTGGTCGAGAAGGACAAGCGCATCACCGCGCGCCACGTGCGCGAACTGAAGAATGCCGGGATCACCACGCTAGAGGTGCCGGATGACTACATGGTCGGGCGCATCCTCGCGAATGACATCGTCGATGCCTCGACCGGCGAACTGCTGGCGTCCGCCAACGACGAGCTGACGCTGGAATCGATCGAGAAGTTCCGCGCGGCCGGCGTCGAGACGCTGGTGACGCTGTTCGTCAACGATCTCGACCGCGGCCCGTACATTTCCAACACGCTGCGCGCCGACCCGACCCACACGCAGCTCGAAGCGCTGGTCGAAATCTACCGGATGATGCGTCCGGGTGAGCCGCCGACGAAAGAGGCGGCGCAGAACCTGTTCCACAACCTGTTCTTCACCTTCGAGCGCTACGACCTTTCCGTCGTCGGCCGCATGAAGTTCAACCGCCGCGTCGGCCGTCCCGAGGTGATCGGCCCGTCGGTGCTGTACGACCACAAGTACTTCGCAACGCGCAAGGACGACGAGGCGGTCAGGCTGGTCGGCGCGCAGGGCGACAGCTCGGACATCCTCGAGGTGTTGCGGGTCCTGATCGACGTCAAGAACGGCCACGGCACCGTCGACGACATTGACCATCTCGGCAACCGCCGCGTGCGCAGCGTCGGCGAGATGGCGGAGAACGCGTTCCGCATCGGTCTCGTGCGCGTCGAGCGCGCGGTCAAGGAACGCCTGTCGCTGGCAGAGGCCGACAACCTGGGTCCGCAGGACCTCATCAACGCCAAGCCGGTCGCGGCGGCGGTGAAGGAGTTCTTCGGCTCCTCGCAGTTGTCGCAGTTCATGGACCAGAACAACCCATTGAGCGAAGTCACCCACAAGCGCCGCGTGTCGGCGCTGGGGCCGGGCGGCCTGACGCGCGAGCGCGCCGGTTTCGAGGTCCGCGATGTGCATCCGACCCACTACGGCCGCGTATGCACCATCGAGACCCCGGAAGGCCCGAACATCGGCCTGATCAACTCCCTGGCGGTGTACGCCCGCACGAACAGGTACGGGTTCCTCGAGACCCCGTACCGCAAGGTCGTGGACGGCAAGGTCACCGATCGGGTGGAATACCTGTCGGCGATCGAGGAAGGCGACCACGTGATCGCCCAGGCCAATTCGCCGCTCGACAAGCAGGGCAAGTTCACCGAGGACTTCGTGTCCTGCCGTTATCGCGGCGAGTCCGAACTGCGTCCGGTTTCCGAGATCGGCTACATGGACGTATCGCCGATGCAGACCGTGTCGGTCGCGGCGGCGCTGGTGCCGTTCCTCGAGCACGATGACGCCAACCGCGCGCTGATGGGGGCCAACATGCAGCGCCAGGCGGTGCCGGTGTTGCGTTCGGAAACGCCGCTGGTTGGCACCGGGATCGAGCGCGCGGTCGCACGCGACTCCGGTGTCACGATCTCGGCGCGCCGCGGCGGCGTGATCGAGCAGGTCGACGCCGCGCGCATCGTGGTGCGCGTCAACGAGAAGGAAATCGGCGAGGACGATCCGGGCGTGGACATCTACACGCTCACCAAGTACGCGCGCTCCAACCAGAGCACCAATTTGAACCAGCGGCCGCTGGTGAACGTTGGCGACAAGATTGCGGCGGGCGACACGCTGGCGGATGGGTCCTCGACCGATCTCGGCGAACTGGCGCTCGGCCAGAACATGCTGGTCGCGTTCATGCCGTGGAACGGCTACAACTTCGAGGACTCGGTGCTGCTGTCCGAGCGCGTGGTGCAGGAAGACCGCTACACCTCGATCCACATCGAGGAGCTCTCCTCCCAGGCGCGCGACACCAAGCTTGGGCCGGAGGAAATCACCGCGGACATCCCGAACGTGGGCGAGCAGGCGCTGAACCGGCTCGACAAGTCCGGCATCGTCTACATCGGTGCGGAAGTGAAGGTCGGCGACATCCTGGTCGGCAAGGTCACGCCCAAGGGCGAATCGCAGTTGACCCCGGAGGAAAAACTGCTGCGCGCGATCTTCGGCGAGAAGGCGTCCGATGTGAAGGACTCCAGCTTGCGCGTGCCGCCCGGCATGGACGGCACCGTGATCGACGTGCAGGTGTTCACGCGTGACGGCATCGAGAAGGACGAACGTGCGAAGCAGATCGAGGAAATGGAAATCCAGCGCGTCCGCAAGGACCTGGACGATCAGTTCCGCATCCTGGAAGGCGCGATCTATGGCCGCCTGCGCTCGCAGCTCGTCGGCAAGCCCGCGAACAACGGCCCGCAGGGGCTGAAGAAGGGCGCGCCGATCACCGACGAGTACCTCGACGGTCTGAAAAAGGACGAGTGGTTCAAGGTCAACCCCAAGGACGAGGAAACCGCCGAACTGGTTTCGCGTGCGGCCGAACAGATCAAGCGCCACAGGGAAGCCTTCGACAAGCGGTTCCGCGAGAAGCAGGCCAAAATCACCGCGGGCGACGACCTCGCCCCGGGCGTGCTGAAGCAGGTCAAGGTGCACCTGGCGGTCAAGCGCCGCATCCAGCCGGGCGACAAGATGGCCGGCCGCCACGGCAACAAGGGCGTGGTGTCGATGATCGCGCCGGTCGAGGACATGCCCTACATGGCGGATGGGACGCCGATCGACATCGTGCTGAACCCGCTGGGCGTGCCTTCGCGCATGAACATCGGCCAGATCCTCGAGACCCACCTTGGTTGGGCCTCCCGCGGCCTCGGCACGAAGATCGGCCGGATGCTCGAAGCCAGTGAAAAGGCCGGGAAGATTCGCGAGTTCCTTGCCGAGATCTACAACTCCGACAAGCACGAGCAGCACGTCGACCTCGATTCGCTGAAGGACAACGAAATCCTCGTGCTGGCCGAGCACCTGACGGCGGGCGTGCCGATGGCGACGCCGGTGTTCGATGGTGCCGACGAAGCCGAGATCAAGGCCATGCTGAAGCTCGCCGAGCTGCCGCAGTCGGGCCAGACCACGCTGTACGACGGCCGGACCGGTGACCCCTTCGACCGCGAGATCACGGTGGGCTACATGCATTACCTGAAGCTCAACCACCTGGTCGACGACAAGATGCACGCGCGTTCCACCGGGCCGTACTCGCTCGTGACGCAGCAACCGCTGGGCGGGCGCGCGCAGTTCGGCGGCCAGCGGTTCGGTGAAATGGAAGTCTGGGCGCTGGAAGCCTACGGCGCCGCCTACACCCTGCAGGAAATGCTGACGGTGAAGTCCGACGACGTGCAGGGCCGCAACCAGATGTACAAATCCATCGTCGATGGCGAGCACAAGATGGCCGCCGGCATGCCCGAATCATTCAACGTGCTGGTCAAGGAAATCCGCTCGCTGGCGATCGACATGGAGCTGGAAGAACGGTGATGTCCCGGGACTCGGGGCTCGGGACTCGGGACTCGGAAGATCAAGAGCAGCGTTGCTTTTGCTTTTCCGGGTCCCGAGTCCCGAGTCCCGAGTCCCGAGTCCCGGCTTTCGAACCTGACTAACGCCTGATCCGACCAAGTTATTCGCTCCTTTCGGAGACACACAATGAAAGACCTTCTGAACCTCTTCAACCAGCAGTCGCA
>JBOHYX010000195.1:0-5042 GCA_050738115.1 Rhodanobacteraceae bacterium | reverse complement strand
GTTCAGGCCTGAACTGCGCGAGCGCACGTTCATCATGGATTCGCTCTCAAAGACCTACGGGATGCCCGGCTGGCGCGTGGGTTTCGTCGCGGGCCCCGCGGCTGGCGTGAAGGCGCTGGTGACCTTGAATTCCAACCACATCACCTGCCTGCCCGAGGTCGTGAACGCGGCCGCGATCGCGGCGCTGAACGGCTCGCAGGACATCCCGGCCGCGAAGCGCGAGGAGTTCTCGAAGCGCCGCGACGAGGTAGTCGGGGCGCTCGAGTCGATTCCCGGAGTGCGTTGCCCGCGTCCGCAGGGTGCGTTCTACGCGTTCCCGGACATTTCCGTGGCATTTGGCAAGTCGCACGACGGCACGCCGATCGAAAACGACGTGGACTTCTGCAAGGCGCTGTTGAATGACAAGTTCGTCGCCACCGTGCCCGGTTCCGCGTTCGGCGAGCCGCGGTCCTTGCGCATTTCCTACACGTGCGCACCGGAGCAACTCAAGAAGGGCCTCGACCGCATCCAGCAGTTCTTCGCCGAATTGGCCGATGCCGAGGTCAAGCACGCGCGCGCCGCCAACGCGTAAGGCGGCTCGAAGATGACACGTCAACCTGCCGCAATCATCGAGCGTGAAGCGGACGGGCTCGTGGCGTTGTGTCCGGAGCTGGACATCGCAAGTGAAGGCGACACCATCGAGAACGCCCGAGACAACCTTCGGGAAGCGCTGGAACTGTTCCTTGAATCCGCCACGGGCGACGAAGTTCGTGAACGGCTGCGTCAAGAGGTGTACGTAACGCGCGCCGAGGTCGTCGTTGCCTAGCACCTCGTCGCGAACTACGCGAACGTGGAAGCTGATACGCGCGACAGGTGTCTCGCAAAACCGTCGTCATTCCGGGGCCGTCGCCGGTTTCATCGGCGAGGGAACCCGGAATCCAGCCTTCGTTGCGAATTACCGAAGAGCTGGATTGACTCGCGCCGTCCATGGTGCTCGCCCTGCGGGCCGCCTGCGGCGTTCGCGTTGGCAATCCTGCCAACGCAGTCGGATTCCGCCCGCAAACAGCGCGGGCGGCTCCGGAATGACGAACGTGGAGTCCAGCGCGCCGTTGCACCGTGTGAGGCACTACGCAACGGCGTGCCTGAGCGTGCGAGCGGGTCCGAACATTGATTTTCCTCGCCTGAAGGAGCCTCATACATGAAACCACCCGTTCGAGTTGCGGTGACCGGCGCCGCCGGCCAGATCGGCTACGCGTTGCTGTTCCGTATCGCCGCCGGCGACATGCTGGGCGCGGACCAGCCGGTGATCCTGCAGATGCTCGAAATCACGCCTGCGTTGCCCGCGCTCCACGGTGTGGTGATGGAACTTGACGACTGCGCGTTTCCGTTGCTCACCGGCGTGGTCGCGACCGATGATACCAACGTCGCGTTCAAGGACACGGACTACGCGTTGCTGGTCGGCGCGCGCCCGCGCAAGGCCGGCATGGAGCGCAAGGATCTGCTGTCGGCCAACGGCGCGATCTTCGGCCCGCAAGGCAAGGCGCTGAACGCGCACGCGAACCGCAAGGTCAAGGTGCTCATTGTCGGCAATCCCGCGAACACCAATGCGCTGATCGCGCAGTCGAACGCACCGGATCTCGATCCCAAGCGCTTCACCGCCATGGTGCGGCTCGACCACAACCGCTCGAAGGCGCAGCTCGCGGCCAGGCTCGGCGCGCACAGCACTGACGTCAAGCGCGTGATCATCTGGGGCAACCATTCGTCGACGCAGTATCCCGATCTCCATCACGCGACCGTCAAGGGCAAGCCCGCGCTGTCGCTGGTCGACCAGGCGTGGTACGAGAAGGAATTCATCCCGACCGTGCAGCAGCGCGGCGCCGCGGTGATCAAGGCCCGTGGCTCGTCTTCCGCCGCGTCGGCCGCCAGCGCCGCGATCGGCCACATGCGTTCGTGGGCGCTCGGCACGGACAAAGGCGATTGGGTATCGATGGGCGTCCCGTCCGACGGTTCCTACGGCATCGAACCCGGCGTCATCTACGGTCATCCGGTCACCTGCAAGGATGGCAAGTACCAAATCGTGCAGGGTCTCGAGATCAACGCGTTCTCGCGCGCGCGCCTGGATGCGACCGACAAGGAACTGCGCGAGGAACGCCACGGCGTCGAGGGTCTCCTCCGCTGATTTCGGGGTTGGCATCGATCAATACGGAACCTGGTTGGCGTCGACCCTCGGTACATCGATGCACAAGCGCTACCAGAAGGCTTTTCATTCCGGGTTCGCCCTGCGATGGAGCCGCAGGCCGCCCCGGAATGACCAGGGAAAGAGCTGAGGTGTGACGCGGGTCAGGATACGGAAAGGGCGGCCATTGGCCGCCTTTTCCGCTGGTTGCGTGGCGTCACGGCCGCGACGTGCGGACGGCGCCGCCAAGGACGGCGTGACGCGTCGACCTCGGCCGGTCTTGCGTCGGCGCTAAGATGCGCCCGAGCGCGACGGAGGGGAGCCGGAGCGCGCGGAGCGGCGATCCGGCATGGCCAGACCAGGCTTTCTGCGTGAGTTGCGGCGCCACCACGTGTTCCGCGTGGCGGCGGCCTACGCGGTGGTCGGCTGGCTGATCATCCAGGTCGTTGCGATCATCTTCCCGCTGCTGCAGTTCCCGGCGTGGCTCGCGCGCGTGATCGTGGCGCTGGCGCTCGCGGGATTTCCCGTGGCACTGGTGCTCGCGTGGGCGTTCCAGACCCCGCGCGACGAAACGAATGCGTCGGCGAGCGTACGTCGGCGCTCGCTCCGGATCGGCGTTTCGCTCGGCAGCGCGGGTGCGCTGATCGCGATCCTGGGTGGCGTCGTGTGGTGGTACCTCGGCCCGATCGAGCACACCCTGCGGGGCGCTCCCGCGACCGCCGTGGCGGCCACCGTCAATCCGAAGTCGATCGCGGTGCTGCCGCTCGGCGAGATCGGCGGCGGTGCCGACGGGGGCTACCTCGGCGAAGGGATCAGCGAGGAACTGCTGAACGCGCTTTCGCGCGTTCCGGGCCTCGAGGTGATTGGCCGCACGTCTTCGTTCCGGTTCAGGGACAGCAGGCTTGGCGCGCGTGCGATCGGCCGCGAACTCGGCGTGCGCAACCTGCTGTCGGGCGTGGTGCAACGGTCGGGCCAGGACTTGCGCGTTGACGTGGAATTGGACGACACCGCCACCGGCGCGACGCTGTGGTCGCAGCAGTACGACCAGAAAATGCAGGATCTTTTCACGCTGGAAGACACCATTTCCGATGCGGTCGTCAAGGCGCTGCGGGTCAGGCTGGGCGGCATCGATCGCCGCGAACTGGTGTTCAAGGGCACGGCCAACCCGGAAGCCCACGACCTGTACCTGCGCGGAATCCGGCTGTCGTGGCACACCGGCGAGGCCAGCCTCGACGAGGCGCTGGTGTTGTTCAACCAGGCGATCGCGGAGGATCCGAACTACGCGGCGGCGTGGGCAGGGATGGCGCGCACGTACGTCTACCTTGCCGACGTGTATCGAGCGCCTGAGAGCCTGCTGCCGGCCATGCGCGGCGCGGCAGAGAAGGCGATCGCGCTCAATCCCGAGCTGGCCGAGGGGCATTTGCAGCTCGGCTACATCGCGATGAGCTACGACCTCGATTTTCCGAAAGCGAAACAGGAACTGGACCTTGCGCTGAAGTTGCGCCCGAGTCTCGCCGAGGCGCACGCGGTACTGGGCTTGTACCAGTTGCGCGTCGATGGAGACCCCGCCGCGGCACGCGCGTCGTTGCAGGCGGCGGCGAGACTTGACCCGTTGAATCCGTGGTTCCCGCGCTGGGAGGCGTATGCCGCGATCGCGCGGCACGACGAAGCCGATGCCATGAAGCTCGCCCGGCGCGTCGATGAGATAGATCCCGGCTTCGCCTACAACGGCGACGCGGTGGCGATGGTGGATGGCGCGTTCGGCCACTGGCAGGCATGCGTGGATCGCTACACGGTGCAGCACGCACCGGTGAGTCTATCGAGCCCGCAACTCGCGATCTGCCAGGCGCACGCCGGTGAAACCGCGCAGGCCCGCGCGGCGCTGCACGCGTTGCTGGCCGACGCGCAGCACCGCTACGTCGACCGCACCTACACCGCGGCCATTTACGCGGCACTCGGCGACAAGCCCGACGCGATCGTGCAGCTCGAGCAGGCGTATCGCGACCGCTCCTCGCACATGGACGGCATCTGGCTGAATCCGTGGTACCGCTCGCTGCACGGCGATCCACGCTTCAAGGCGCTGGTCGCGCGCATCCGCGCCGGCGACCACGCCGAGCCGCCCGCCGATTGAGCCGCTGACGATGGCGCCCGGATGTTGCGCAATGGCTGCGGCACGGTTCGTTTCGCGCTGACCCCGCCCCACACGGGTGGCGACGCCGCGGTGCCGCAGTGGGCGCGCGTGGTGACGCCGTCGTCGGCCGGATGCTTGCATACGATCAGCCGGTGATCGCAACCACGTCTCGCGCGGCGCTTTTCGCACTCCGGGGAAACCGTCGGAACGCGGGTTTACCTGAAAGCCGTTGCGCCGCGTGCCACAATCCGCGCGAGGTTCAGGGTCCCCTCGCATGCGCAGGCTCGGTTTCTGGCATGAATTGAAGCGTCGCAACGTGCTGCGCGCGGCGGTGCTGTACATCGGCGCGGCGTGGGCGATCTCGCAGGGCATGTCGCAACTGACCCCGGCGCTGGGACTGCCGGACTGGGCGACGCGCTGGTTCCTGATCGCGTGCGCGGTCGGGTTTCCGTTCTGGATCGCGTTCGCGTGGTATTACGCGATCACGCCGCAGGGCATCAAGCGCGAATCCGACGTCGCGCCGGGCGAGTCTCTCAGCCATTCCGCCGCGCGCAAGCTGGATTTCGCGATCATCGGGGTGCTGGCGCTCGCGGTCGTGTTGTTGGCAACCCAGTTGCTTTGGCACCAGCCGGCGGTGCCGGCGAACGATGCCGGCGCTGCGACCCCGCAGCCCGTGCTCGCCAAATCCATTGCGGTGCTGCCGTTCGAGAATCTCTCCTCGAGCAAGGACAACGCCTACTTCGCGGACGGCATGCA
>JBOHYX010000194.1:0-5050 GCA_050738115.1 Rhodanobacteraceae bacterium | reverse complement strand
GGCGCCGTGCTCATGCGTCGACCTCCACCGGCGCGTGGTGCTTCACCCACGCGTAGCCGTGCGCCTCGAGTTCGCGGGCGAGCTGCGCGTCGCCGCTTTCGACGATCCGGCCCTCGGCCAGCACGTGCACGAAATCCGGAACGATGTAGTCGAGCAGCCGCTGGTAGTGCGTGATCACTAGGAACGTGCGGTCCGGCGAGCGCAATGCGTTGACCCCCGCCGCGACCTGCTTCAGCGCGTCGATGTCGAGGCCGGAATCGGTCTCGTCGAGGATCGCAAGGCGGGGCTCCAGCAGCGCCATCTGGAACACTTCGTTGCGCTTTTTCTCGCCGCCCGAAAAGCCCTCGTTCACCGCACGGTTGAGCAGGTCGGGCTTCATGCCCATCGCCTTGACCTTCTCGCGGACGACTTTCAGGAACTGCATCGAATCGAGTTCCTTCTCGCCGCGGGCCCGACGTTGCGCGTTGAGGGCCGCGCGCAGGAAATAGGTATTGTTGACCCCGGGAATTTCGACCGGGTACTGGAACGCCAAGAAAATGCCCGCCGCGGCGCGCGCCTCGGGCTCCAGCGCCAGCAGGTCCTTGCCGTCGAACGTGACGGATCCGTGGGTGACTTCATATCCAGGCCGGCCCGCCAGCACGTTGCCGAGCGTCGACTTGCCCGCGCCGTTCGGCCCCATGATCGCGTGCACCTCACCCGCGTTCACTTCCAACGAAAGGCCCTTCAGGATTTCCTTGCCCGCGATCCGGGCGTGGAGATTTTCGATTTTGAGCATGTCAAATCCGGGATTCGGGAATCGGGATTCGGGAACCGGCTTGCGGGACGCGGGTCCCGGCGTCCCGCTCCCGGCCTTGTTCAACCAATGGCGCCTTCCAGCGACACTTCGAGCAATTTCCTGGCTTCCACCGCGAATTCCATCGGCAACTCGCCGAAGACTTCCTTGCAAAAACCATTGACGATCAGCGACACCGCATCCTCCTCGCTGATGCCGCGCGACCGGCAATAGAACAACTGGTCGTCGGCGATTTTCGACGTGGTCGCTTCGTGCTCGACGATCGCGGTCGGGTTCTTGATTTCCATGTACGGAAACGTGTGCGATCCGCATTGCTTGCCGATGAGGATCGAATCGCAGCGCGTGTGGTTGCGTGCATTCACCGCGTTCTTCTCGACCTTCACGAGCCCGCGATAGCTCGCCTGGCTGCGCCCGGCGCTGATGCCCTTGGACACGATCTTCGAACGCGTGTCGCGGCCGATGTGCGTCATCTTGGTACCCGTGTCGGCCTGCTGGTAGTGATTGGTCAGCGCGACCGAGTAGAACTCGCCGGACGAGCGGTCGCCGCGCAGGATCACGCTGGGGTACTTCCAGGTGATCGCCGAACCGGTTTCGACCTGGGTCCAAGTGATGCGTGCGTCCGGGCCGCGGCACTCGCCGCGCTTGGTGACGAGGTTGTAGACGCCGCCCTTGCCGTTCTCGTCGCCCGGGTACCAGTTCTGCACCGTCGAATACTTGATGGTGGCGCGATCCAGCGCGACCAGTTCCACAACCGCCGCGTGCAACTGGTTGTCGTCGCGCATCGGCGCGGTGCAGCCTTCGAGGTAGGACACCACCGCGTCCTCCTCGGCGATGATCAGGGTGCGCTCGAACTGTCCCGTGTGGCCGGCGTTGATCCGGAAGTACGTCGACAGCTCCATCGGGCAGCGCACGCCCTTCGGGATGAACACGAACGAGCCATCCGAGAACACCGCGGAGTTGAGTGCGGCGAAGAAATTGTCGCCCTGCGGCACGACCGAGCCGAGATACTTGCGCACCAAGTTGCCGTGCGTCCGGATCGCCTCGCTCATCGAGCAGAAGATCACGCCGGACTTGGCGAGTTGCGCCTGCGCGGTCGTCGCCACCGACACCGAGTCGAACACCGCATCGACCGCCACGCCCGCGAGCTTCTCGCGCTCGTGCAGCGGCACGCCGAGCTTGTCGTAGGTCGCGAGGATCTCAGGGTCGACTTCGGCGAGCGATTTCGGCTTCTTTTTCGGCGCGGCGTAGTAGCTGATCGCCTGATAGTCGATCGGCGCCAGGTTGACGTGCGCCCAGTCGGGCTGCCTCATGGTCAGCCAGTGCCGATAAGCCGCAAGCCGCCATTCGGTCATCCACGCGGGCTCCTGCTTGCGCGCCGATATCGCCCGAACAACGTCTTCATTCAGGCCCGGCGGCAGGCTGTCGGTTTCGATGTTGGTGACGAAGCCCGCGTCGTAGCGTCGTGACAGCGCGGCCTGGACTTCTTCCGGTTGGATTGCCATGTTCGCTCCTCATACCATTCGCGCACCGTGGGCACGCCGGTGCAGCATGTCGGCCAGGCTCACCGCGCGCAACGCGCCATCGATGGCAGCGCCCACGCCCTGCCAGTCGCGCGACACGGCACAAAACGGCTGGCGCGCACAACCCGCGTGACCCAGGCTGCACTCGGTCAGGCCGATCGGCCCGTCCAGCGCCTCGATGATCTCGGCCAGCGAAATGTCCGTGGCCGAGCGTGCCAGCCGGTAGCCGCCCGCCGCACCGCGGAACGACTCGACGAGCCCAGCCTGCGCAAGCCGTTTCAGGAGTTTGCTTACGGTCGGCAATTCCAGGCGGGTGTCCGCGCCGATCTCCGCCGCCGACAACACCACGTCCGGATGACGCGCAAGGCACGCCATCACGACGGACGCATAATCGGCAAGGCGGCTGACACGGATCATGCCTGCGATGGGCTCCAAATAAGTACCAATATGGTACTGATTGGAGCGCCGGCGCGCAAGGATCCACCATTCACACGCGATTCCGGCTCGCGGTGGGGTCACGAAAAGCGAACGGGCGCCGCAAGGCGCCCGTTCACGACACATCCGGCGTCCGTACGTGTCCGGATCAGGCCCCGGCGGTCACGTGGACCTTGACCGGTGCACGCACGTCGGCGTGCAGCGACACCTCGACATCGTAGTCGCCAACGTTGTGGATCGCGCCTTCGGGCATGATCACCTCGCTCTTCTCCAGCGCGAGGCCCAGCGTGGTGAAGGCCTCCGCGATTTCGCGCGGACCCACCGAGCCGAACAGCTTGCCCTCGGGGCTCGCATTCGCGGACACGGTCGTTTCGGCGTTTTCGAATTTCGTGGCGCGGGCCTGGGCTTCGGCCAGGAGCTTCCCTGCCCTCGCCTCGTAGTCCGCACGCTTCTGTTCGAACGTCTCGAGGTTGGCCTTGGTCGCCGGCACGGCCTTGCCCTGCGGCACCAGGTAATTGCGGCCGAAGCCCGGCCGCACCTTGACTTTGTCGCCCAGCGCGCCAAGGTGCTTCACTTTTTCCAGCAGGATGACTTCCATGAAACTCTCCGATTCGTTAGCGCCGCATCACGCGCGGCGCAGCCAGTGGACGGGTGTCCGAAGAGACAAACGACAGGAGCCCCGCTCAGGGCGGCTGTCAGGGGCCCCATCCGAAGCCGCTGTCGTGAACAGTCAGGCGACGGATGGCCGTTCTAGTGCCGAAATTTTGCGGCGCTTTCAGTTCACGACGCCGACTGCCGAAGCTGCGATCAGGGACGATCGCTAAACAAAATGGCTGTCGCTGTAGGGCAGCAACGCCAAAAACCGTGCGCGCTGCACCGCCTGCGCGAGCTGGCGCTGGTAACGCGCCTTGGTGCCGGTGATGCGGCTCGGGACGATCTTGCCGGTTTCGGTGATGTACTGCTTCAGCGTGGCGAGATCCTTGTAATCGATGTGTTCGACGCCTTCGGCCGTGAAGCGGCAGAACTTGCGGCGACGGAAAAACTTGGACATGTGCGTGTCTCCGGTGCGGATGCGGTGTCAGGCGGCTTCAGAAGAACGGCCGTCGCTGCTGTCATCGTCGCGGCGACGTGACGGCTTGTCTTCCTTGTCCTTGGTCTTCATGATCAGCGAGGGCTCGGTCTCGACGCCGTGCCACTGCATGATCAGGTGCCGCAGCACCGCGTCGTTGAAGCGGAACCCGCCCTTGAGCTCGGCGATCGCCTTGGGCCCGCACTCGATGTTCATCAGCGCATAGTGCGCCTTGGCGAGGTGCTGGATGGGATAGGCAAGCGGACGGCGGCCCCAGTCCTCGATGCGATGCACCGTGCCGCCTTCGGCCTCGATCAGCGCCTTGTAGCGCTCGAGCATGCCTGGCACCTGCTCGCTCTGGTCCGGGTGGACCAGAAACACGACTTCGTAATGACGCATTGTGGTTTCCTCGTGGGTGTCGCCGCGGCGCATGCCGGGCGGGGCAGCCTCCCGACCCGCGGATGCGGCGGTGAGGCGAGGTCTCCACGCCATCGATTGGCGACGGAGAACCGCGAAGTCTACCGGAAATCAGGGTTTTGCCGCAACCGGCGCCGGATGCCCCGGATCGCGCGCGGCGCCGGACGAAACGGTGAAACTTTCCCCGCAGCCACATTCCGCCGCGGCGTTGGGGTTGTGGAACACGAACGCCGAACCCAGGCCCTCGCGGGCGTAGTCGATGCGGGTGCCTTCCACCAACGGCAGCGCCTTGGCATCGACCACCAGCGTGATGCCGTCGAGGTCGAACACCTTGTCCGCGTCCGTCACTTCGCGCGCGAGATCGACGGTATAGCCGAAACCGGAGCACCCGGTGCGCTTGACACCGAAGCGCACGCCCGCGGCGGATGGATTCCTGCCCAGGAAGTCGCGCATGCGCGCGGCGGCGGAAGCGGTGAGTTGGATGGACATGGCTTTTCGGGATTCCGGATTCGGGATTCGGCATTCAGGACCGGGGGACAGCGTAAGCCACCGGCGATCGCAAAGCCAGCGCGAACGGCGGGTCCGTTATCATCGCGCGCTCACCACTCAAGATGGTCCGTCACGGGACCGCTTTCAAGCCATGGCAATCGTGAGCGTCAAGCAGGCGTTGTCCGGCGCCGCGCCGGAAGGCGCGGAGATCGAGGTGCGCGGCTGGGTGCGGACCCGGCGCGACTCGAAGGCCGGACTGTCGTTCGTGAACCTGAGCGATGGCTCCTGCTTTGCGCCGCTGCAGATCGTCGCGCCCGCGGCGCTGCC
>JBOHYX010000193.1:0-5075 GCA_050738115.1 Rhodanobacteraceae bacterium | reverse complement strand
CCTCAGTGCCGGCGCCGAATGGACCCACGAGGAAATCGGAGCGGGCGGCTTGGCCGCGCTCGCTGGCAGCACGTGGACGCCCGCGAGCCTGTACGATCCCGATCCCGACCCCGACCCCGACACCGCCACCGGCCTCATCATCGGCAACAACGGGACCTGGAGCCGCGGCCGCACCGATACCGTGGCGGCATACGCCTTCGACACCATGAAGTTCGGCGAACACTGGATGGTCGTGGCCGGCGGACGCCTCGACCACTACACCACCACCTTCACGAGCGTGGTGGCCTGCGGCGCCCGGGACAATCCGCCCTGCGGCAACCTGGCGAGCGGCACCGCGGTGCCGGGCCTGGATGTCGACAAGGGCGGGAATCTTGCGAGTTACAAACTGGGGCTGGTCTACAAGCCCGCTGCCGACGGCAGCGTGTACGCCGACTTCGCAACCGGCAGCGAACCGCCCGGCGGCAACAACTTGTCGTTCAGCGCCGCCGCCAGCAACGCCGACAATCCGGTCTTCGACCCGGAGAAAGCCCGCACGGTCGAGGTCGGCACCAAGTGGAACGTGTTGCACGACCAACTGGCGATTACCGCCGCGTTGTACCGGACCGTGGTGAACAACCTCGTCGTCCAGGACCCGGTGGACCTGCAGTACTACCAGATCGGGCGCGAACGGGTGCGGGGGATCGAGCTCGGCGCGGTGGGCCAGATCGCACCGTGGGGGCGATCAGCGCCGGCTACACCGTGATGAACACCCGTGCCGGCAGTGCCATCATCAGCAGCGCCACCACGTCCTCGGCGCCAGCCGCCAACGGTTCCAACGCGCTGGCCTACACGCCCAGGAGCGCGTTCACCGCGTGGTCCACCTGGCAGCTTCCGCACCACATCACGATCGGCGGCGGCGCACGCTATTCAGGGAAAATGCAACGGGGCAGCGATGGCGCGGTCGGGACGCCGGAATTCACGGAGGCGTACTGGGTGTTCGATGCAATGGTGGGCTAAGCGCTCGATCGCCACGCCTCGTTGCAACTCAACCTCTACAATCTCTTCGACAGGAACTACGTAGCCGCCATCAACAAGAGCGGCTATCGCTACACGCCCGGCACGCCGCGCTCGGCCCTGCTCACACTCAACATCCACTACTGATCAGCCATGCTGCTGCACATCGAAGGCGTGCTGGACGCGGCAACGGTTGCGCGCATGCGCGCGAAACTGGAGGCGGCCGAATGGATCGACGGCCGGGAGACCGTCGGGCCGCAGGGCGCGCGGGTGAAACGCAACCTGCAGTTGTCCGACGCTTCTCCGCTCAAAGCGGAACTCGGCCGCGAAGTGCTGACCGCGTGCGCGCGCCACGCGGATTTCCACGCGGCGACGCTGCCGGTGCGGATCCTGCCGCCGCGCTTCAACCGCTACGCCGATGGCGGCTGCTACGGGCCGCACGTCGATGGCGCGGTGATGGCGCTGGCGGACGGCAGCCAGTTGCGCAGCGACATCGCCTGCACCGTGTTCCTTGCCGATCCGGACAGCTACGACGGCGGCGAACTGGTCGTCGACGACACCTGGGGCGAGCACGAGGTGAAGTTGCCGGCAGGCGACGCGATCGTATACCCCGCGTCGAGCCTGCACCGCGTCGAGCCGGTCACCCGGGGTGCGCGAGTCGCCGCGTTCTTCTGGATCCAGAGCCTCGTCCGTGACGATGCGCGCCGGCGCATCCTGTTGCAGATGGACGCGGCCATCCGGCGGCTCACCGCCGGCGGCGCCGACGCGACGGCGATCCGCGAGCTTTCCGGGGTGTACCACAACCTGCTGCGGCAATGGTCCGCAACGTAGGGCGTGGTTTGCCCCGCAGTTCAGGTCGCGGCGCGCGATAATACGCGCCCGCCGCAGCTGTCACGCACGATGGACTACATCCCGGGCCAACGCTGGGTTTCCGAAGCGGAGCCCGAACTCGGACTCGGCACGGTGTTGCGATGCGACGACCGCGCGGTCCAGGTGCTGTACGCAAAGTCCGGCCTGGTGCGCAATTACGCCGCGCAAGGCGCACCGCTCACGCGCGCAAGTTTCCGGGTCGGCCAGCGCATCGCCGGTCGCGGCGTGGCGTTCGTGGTCGAGCGCATCGACCTGCGCGACGGCCTGCTGGTGTATTCGGGCGAAAAACGCGAGCTGACCGAAGGCCAGCTCGACGACGAACAGTCGCTGTCGCAGGCCGACGCGCGGCTGATGTCCGCGCGCACCGACAAGCCGCACCACTACGAGTTGCGCAAGCAGGCGCTGCTGGCGCGCGCCGCCGCGCGGCGTTCGGACGCGTGGGGCATCCTCTCGGCGCGTGTCGATCTGCTCCCGCACCAGTTGGGCGTGGTGGCCGCGTGCATGGAGCGCGAACATCCGCGCGCGTTGCTGGCGGACGAGGCCGGCCTCGGCAAGACCATCGAGGCGGGCATGCTGATCGCGCGCATGCTGGCCACGGGCCGCGCCGCGCGCGTGCTGATCCTGCTGCCGGGTGCGCTCATCGTGCAGTGGTTCATCGAGCTGCGCCGGCGTTTCCAGCTCACCTTCGCGATGCTCGACGAGGAGCGCTGCGCCGCGATCACCGCTGCGGATCCCACGCGCAACCCGTTCGAGGACGACCAGCTCGCCATCGCGCCGCTGGCGTGGCTGGCGCGCAACCCGGAGCGGTCTGCAGAAGCCCTGCGCGCGGGCTGGGACATGCTCGTCGTCGACGAGGCGCACCATCTCGAATGGACGCCAGAAGCCGCGAGCGCGGAATACCTCGCGGTCGAGGCACTGGCGCGGGTCGTGCCAAGCGTGGTGCTGTCCACCGCGACCCCGGAGCAACTCGGGCGGCGCGCGCATTTCGCCCGCCTGCGCCTGCTCGATCCGGCGCGCTTCAATGATCTCGAGCGCTACCTCGCCGAGGTCGGGAGCTACGCCGGAATGTCGCCCATCGCCGAACGCATCGCCGATGGTGCACCTCTTTCGAGCGACGAACGCGACGAACTGCGCACGCACTTCCCGCACGACCCGGTATTGCACGCGCTGGTCGCGGCGTACCCGGAGAGCGCCGCCGCGTTGCTGTCGGCGCTGATCGACCGGCACGGCACCGGGCGCGTGATGTTCCGCAATCGCCGCGACGGCGTCGGCGGCTTCGCCGGACGCGTGCTCGCGAACGATGATGTCGCCGAGCCGATCGCGGCCGCCGCGCGCGAAAAACTGCTGGTCGAGTTCGACGACGACGTGCACGAGACGGGCATTGGCGGCCGAGCCCTCGAGTACGAAGGTGATCCGCGCATCGGATGGCTGGTGCGGCTGCTGGAGGCGCATCCCGACGACAAGTTCCTGCTCATTGCCACCAGCCGTGCGAAGGTCGAGGCCGTCGATGCGGCGCTGCGCACCCGCACCGGCGCGGCCGTCGCGAGTTTCCACGACGGCATGGCGCTGTTGCAGCGCGACCGCGCTGCGGCGTGGTTTGCCGACGCGAGTGGCGCGCGGCTGCTGTCGTGCTCGGAAATCGGCTCCGAGGGCCGCAACTTCCAGTTCGCACACCGGCTCGTGCTGTGGGACCTGCCGATCGACCCGGACCTGATCGAGCAGCGGATCGGTCGTCTCGACCGGATCGGCCAGCGCCACCCGGTGATCCTGCACATCCCGTCATTGCCCGGCACGGCGCAGGAGGCGCTCGCGCGCTGGCACGCCGACGGCACCCGGGTCCTGCGCGAATGTCCCGCGGACGGCCGCGAGCTGCTGCGCCGGTTCGGCGCCGACATCGTCCGGGTCGCGCGGACCCACGCGCTGGGCGGTGAGTCCCCGGACCCGGAGCTGGACGATCTCATCGGGACGACGGCCGCGACCCACGCGCAGCTTTCGGAAGCCGTCCGCGCAGGCCGCGACCGCCTGCTGGAACTCGCCACGCGCCACGCAGGCGGCGAGGCCCTGATGACGGCAGCCCAGGCTGCCGACGCGGATGCCTCGACCCATGCGCTGATCCAGCGATGCTTCGAGCCGTTCGGCATCCACATCGAGGACCTCGACGACCACAGCGTGCTGCTGAACCCCGAGTTCCTATCGACCGATGCGCTTTCCGGCTTCGCGGACGGCCCGCGTCGCGCCACGTTCGACCGGAGCCTGGCGCTCGCGCGCGAAGAGCTCGACCTGCTGCGGATGGATCATCCGCTGGTGACCGGCGCCGTCGACCTGCTGCTGGCGGGTGAATTCGGCAATGCCGCGTTCCTCGTCGACCCCGCGCTGCCGGCACGCAGCGTGTTGCTGGAAACCCTGTACGTGGTGGAATGCGTCGCGGACACGCGCCTGGACGTGCCCCGTTTCCTGCCACCGACGCCGTTCACGGTATGCGTCGACTCGCGGCTGGCGTCGCGCGACTACACCCCGCTGGCGGCGGCGCTGGCGCACGCGCGTGAACGCGCACCCGACGTGTTGCGCTACCGTCGCCACCTTGCACAACTGGTGCCGCCGATGCTGGAGCGCGCGGGCACGCTAGCCGCGGTTCGCGCGCGCGAGGTCGCCAGCACGGCCGTGGCCAAGGCGGCACAGAGCCTGGATGCGCGAGTGCAACGTCTGCGTGCACTCGCGGCCATCAACGCATCGGTGACCATGGACGAAATCGCCCGCGCGGAAACCACGCGCGACGCGGTGCTGGGCGCGCTCGCCGACGCGCGCCCGCGCCTCGATGCTGTGCGGATGGCAGTCAGCACCGATTTCCTGAGCCTGCGCTGAGTCTGCGCTTTCCGACCACGCCCCGCCTGGCGTCAGAACGGCGGCAACCGAACGGCTGGAGCCAGGCTGCACGGGGCATTGCCCGCAGGCTGAACCACGGCGGACGGTGTCCGCCCTACCAAATGGTTGGACCACTGGAAACCGTTGGTGAAGTTGCGGAAGCCAGGCCCGCCGTTCGGGTTCCGCCCTGCCGCTGCGCCGGAGGCCCGCCTACGGCCGCCTGGCGAGCTCCGGATTTTCCTTCGTCACCGGCATCAGGTCCTTCTTCGACACGCCGAGCCACAGCAGCAGCGGACTCGCGAAGAAGATGGACGACAGCGTGCCGACCAGGATGCCGATCAGCATCGTGA
>JBOHYX010000192.1:0-5089 GCA_050738115.1 Rhodanobacteraceae bacterium | reverse complement strand
CACCGCCTTCGGGTATACCGGCGTCGAAGCCAACGGCCTGTTGAACTGGTTCTGGTTGCCCGATGCCATCGCACTGATCGTCGCCGGGATCCTGTCCGACTGGATCGCCGTCAGGAAGCCCTTCATGGTTGCGGGCGCGATCATCGCGGCCGTCGGCGTCGCGATCTTTTATTACCTCGCCAACAGCACCGGTCCCACCTACGACGAGTTCAAGTGGGTGATGCTGATCATCTCGGTCGGGACTGCGTGTGCGTATGGCACGTGGATGGCGAGCTATTCCGAGACCGTCGAGAAGCACAACCCGGCGGCGACCGCGACTGGCCTCGCCGTGTGGGGCGGCCTGCTGCGCGGCATCGTCACGGTGATCCTGATTGCGTTCGCGCTGACGATGACCGCGGCGACCGCGCTGGTCGACCACGGCACCGAGGTGCAGACGCTCGCCACGAAGTACGCGCCCGAACTGGCGACGCTGTAAAAGATTCACCCGACGACACTTGGAGCGCTCAAGGCCAACCCGAAGAACGTGGCGGCGCAGGTCCAGGCCGTCGCCGACATCGCCGGCGTGCCCGCGGCGGACGTCGCCAAGGCGTCGCAACTCGGCAAGCAGGACGCCGACCAGCTTGGGACGCTGGCGGCGGTCGCCCCGGCCACGCTAAAGGCGCTGCAGGCCAATCCAAAGAATGCGACCGCGGGGGCTGCCGCGGTGGGCGACATTGCCAGCCACTTCGGAATTTCGCCGCAACAAGCGCAGGCGCGGCTGGTGGCAGCAACCCAGGTTCCGCCGGCGGATCTCGCGTTCCTTGCGACCACCGGGGCCAAGGTGCAGGCGGCAGCGCAGGCGTTGAAGGCCACCGCGACGGTTCCACCGTCCGCGCTTGCATACCTCACGAAATATGGGCCGCAGGTGCAGGCGGCGGCGAAGGACAACCGCGCGCAATGGAACGCGTGGTGGATCTATTGCTTCATCGTGATCATCCTGTTCATCCCGACGATCTTCCTGATGGCGGGGCGCTGGAGCCCGGCGGCGGCGCGGCGCGACGCACGCGAGCACGAGGCGCGCGTCAAGGAAGAAATGGCCAAGCTGGGCCTCGAGGAACAGTAATCATCCAGGATGCATGGAGAGCTCCCTCTCACCCAACGGCTGCCTCGTTGGGCGCAGAGCCCCCCAATCCCGCACGCGGGGCAGGCGCTCACCGAAAAATCTGAAATCGTCATTCCGGGGCCATCGCCGGCTTTATCGGCGATGGAGCCCGGAATCCAGCGTCCGTGTATCGAAGCCAAGAGCTGGATTCCAGGTTCTGCCCGCGGTGAAGCTGCGGACAGCCCCGGAATGACGACCATTTGTGGGTAAATAGCCCACCGGCGAACTGGGAATGGACGCAAGGATCAGAACAGCTTCACGAGCTGCTTACCGAAATTGCCGCCCTTGAGCAGGCCGAGGAACGCCTGCGGCGCCGACTCGATCCCGTCGCTGATCGATTCGCGGTAGTGCAGGTCCCCGCTTGCGACCAGCGCGGCCAGTTCCGTGGTGGCTTCGTGCCAGATTTCCGTGTGCTCGGTGATGATGAAGCCCTGGACGTGCAACCGGTTGATGAGGACCGACGCGAAGTTGCGCAGCGGCGTCGGTTCGCTGTCGTAATCGGCAATCAGCCCGCATACCGCGATCCGACCGAACGCGTTCATGCGCGCGAGCACGGCATCCAGCACCGGCCCGCCAACGTTCTCGAAGTCGCCGTCGATGCGAACGGGCGTGGCCGCGGCAAGGTCGTCCACGAGGCGCCCGGCCTTGTGGTCGACGCAGGCGTCGAAGCCGAACTCGCCGGTGACCACCTTGCACTTCTCCGGGCCGCCGGCGATGCCGACGGCACGCGCGCCGTGGCGCCTGGCGAGTTGCCCGACCACCGAGCCGACCGCACCACTCGCTGCGGCCACGACGACGGTTTCTCCGGCCTTCGGGCGGATGATGCGGTTGAGGCCGTACCACGCCGTGACGCCCGGCATCCCGACGCAGCCGAGCCACGTGGACAGGGGCACCGCGTCGTTGTCGACGCGCGTCAGCCCCTCGCCATCCGAGGTTGCGTAGAGCTGCCAGCCGAGCATGCCGACGACGCGGTCGCCGGTTTTGAATTTCGGGTTGCGGCTCTCGACCACTTCGCCGGCGGTACCACCCTGCATCGCCGCACCGAGCAGCTGCGGCGCGGTGTACGAGCGCGTGTCGTTCATGCGTCCGCGCATGTACGGATCGAGCGACAGGTATTGGTTGCGGACGCGGAGCTGGCCGTCGGCCAGCGGCTGCAGCGGCGTTTCCACCAGCCGGAAATTGTCGACGCTGGCATGGCCGTGCGGACGGCTGATGAGTTGCCACTGGCGGTTCGTTGCGGTCATTGAGCTTGCCTCGCAGTGCCAGGAAAGAGTCCGCGTCACGCGGCCGTGAACCCGCCGTCCACGGCGAGGATCTGGCCGCTGATGTGGCGGGCGGCGTCGGAACACAGGAGCGCGGCGGCGCCCTTGAGATCCTCGTCGTCGCCGAGCCGGCGCAAGGGCGTATGCGCGATGACGCCGTCGGCGACCTGCGCCAGCGTGCCGCGCGTCATCTTCGAGGGGAAGAAACCCGGGGCCAGCGCGTTCACGGTGATGCCGTATTCGCCCCATTCGACGGCCAGGGCGCGCGTGAAGTTCACCACGCCGCCCTTGGTCGTGTTGTAGGCAAGCGTCGGCATACCCGCGTAGCTGCCGCGCAGGCCCGCGATCGAGGCGACATTGAGGATGCGGCCGTATTTGCGGGGGATCATGCAACGGCGGCCGATCGCCTGCGTCAGCAGGAAGGTGCCGGTCAGGTTCAGGGCCAGCAGCTTGTTCCACGCCGCGAGTGGAACGTCGACACTTGGCGCGCCCCAAGTGGCGCCGGCGTTGTTGACCAGGATGTCACAGCGCTCGAGCCGCGCCAGCGCGGCGTCGACGAAACCGTCGATGGCCTCGGGGTGGCCCAGGTCCGCGACGATGCCGTGGGCGGTGACGCCCTGTTCGGCAAGGTGCGCCACCGCGGCGTCGAGTTCGTCGGCCTTGCGCGCAGCCAACACCAGTTGCGCGCCCATTTCGCCGAGCGCTTCGGCGATCTGCAGGCCGAGACCGCGCGAGCCGCCGGTGACGATCGCGCGGCGGCCAGTGAGGTCGAGCAATTGTTTCAGTGCCATCGACCGGCTCCACAAAGTGAAATGGCTCCTCGCGAAGCTTCAGCGCACTTCACAATCAAACCTCCCGTACAGCTCGTCATTCCGGGGCCGCGCGGGCTTCTTCGCGCGGCAACCCGGAATCCAGCTTCTTGGTGCGGGCGGAAAGCTGGATTCCGGGGTCGGCCCGCGATGAAGCCACGGGCCGCCCCGGAATGACCATGTCTATTCGTTGAACCGCCGCCCCGCCGCGGCGCGTTCGGCAAGGAGCGGCGCGGGCGTCCAGAACGCGGGATCGCCGTACGGATTGCGCGCGAACTCGCGCATCCGCTCCACGACCCGCGGCAGTCCAATCGTGTCCGCGTAGAACGCCGGGCCGCCGCGGAACGGCGGGAACCCGTAGCCGTTGAGGTACACCATGTCGATGTCCGAGGCCTTGTCGGCGATGCCGTCGGCGAGGATCGCGGCGCCCTCGTTGACCAGCGCCAGCACCAGCCGATCGACGATTTCCGCATCGTCGATCGCGCGCGGCGTGATGCCGAGCGCACGGCGGTGCCCGGCGATGATCTCGTTGACGACGGGGTCGGGCAACGCGTCGCGCTTGCCCGGTTCATAGCGATAGAACCCCGCGCCGGTCTTCTGGCCGAAGCGCCCACGTTCGCAGATGAGGTCGGCGATTTTCGGGTATTTGAAGTTCGGGTTTTCCGCGTAGCGGCGCTTGCGGATCAGCCAGCCGACGTCGTTGCCAGCGAGATCGCCCATCCGGAACGGACCCATCTTGAAGCCGAACGCTTCGATCGCGTGGTCCACCTGCTGCGGGGTCGCGCCTTCGTCGATGAGGTAGCCGGCCTGCTTGGCGTACGGCGCCAGCATGCGGTTGCCGATGAAGCCGTCGCATACGCCCGACACCACGCCCAGCTTGCCGATGCGCCGCGCCAGCGCCATCACCGTGGCGAGTACGTCCTTGCCGGTTTTCGCACCGCGCACCACTTCCAAAAGGCGCATCACGTTCGCGGGCGAGAAGAAATGGGTGCCGATCACGTCCTGCGGCCGCTTGGTGACTGCGGCGATGCGATCGAGGTTCAATGTCGACGTGTTGCTGGCGAGGATCGCGCCGGGTTTCATCGTGGCGTCGAGGCGCTGGAACACGGGCGTCTTGACGTCCATATCCTCGAACACGGCTTCGATCACGATGTCGGCGTTGGCGGCGTCGTTGAAATCGAGCGTCGGCCGGATCAGCGCCATGCGCTTTTCGACGGCGTCGCTGCTGATGCGGCCTTTCGCCGCGGTGCGCTCGTAGTTGCGGCGGATCGTCGCAAGGCCGTGGTCCAGAGCTTCCTGCTTGACTTCGACCAGCGTCACCGGGATGCAGGCGTTGGCGAAGTTCATGGCGATGCCGCCGCCCATCGTGCCCGCGCCGATGACCGCGGTCGTGGCGATCTTGCGCTGGGGTATGTCGGCGGGCACGTCGGCGATGTGGCCGGCCGCGCGCTCACCGAAGAACGCGTGGCGCAGCGCGTGCGATTCCGGACCGGCGACGAGCTTGGCAAACAGCTCGCCCTCGCGCTTCAGTCCTGCGTCGAAAGGTTGCTCCACCGCCGCGGTCAGGGCCTCGATGCAGGCCGCGGGCGCGGGGTAGTGCGGCTGGGTGGCGCGCACGCGCGCCAGTGCGTCGCGCAGGAACTTCGGCGCGTCCGGTGCGGATACCTGAAGGTCGCGTGCACGCGGTCGCCCGAGGCCGCGCACCAGTACGTCGTGGGCTGCCTCGATCGCCGCGGCGGCGACGTCGCCGTCCACCACCTTCGCGAACAGGCGCGTGCCCGCGAGCTGCGCAGCCGGCACGGCGGCGCCCGTCGTGATCATCTGTACCGCGCGATCGAGTGGCACTAGGCGCGGCAGGCGCTGGGTACCGCCCGCGC
>JBOHYX010000191.1:0-5091 GCA_050738115.1 Rhodanobacteraceae bacterium | reverse complement strand
GATGTGCAGCGCGCGATCGACGACGGCCTGATCCCGGGGCCGCACCTGTTCGTCGCCACCCGCGCCACCGTCGCCAGGGACTGCTACGGGCCCGGGCCGTTCGGTTTTCGCCGCGACATGGACATTCCGCAGGGCGGCATTCCCGTCGCCGGCGTGCCGGAGATGATCGCGGCGGTTCGCGACCAGGCCGGTCACGGCGCGGACTGGATCAAGATCTACGCCGACTACCACTGCGGAAAGTCGAAAGGCTCCGTGCCGACCTTCACGCAGGAGGAATTGAACGCCGGGGTGGAAGCCGCGCGTTCGTTGGGCCTGCCGGTATCGGTGCATGCGTCGACGGCCGAGGGCATGCGCCGCTCGGTGCTGGCCGGTGTCGACACCATCGAGCACGGCTTCAACGGCACCCGCGAGGTGTTCGAGCTGATGGCCAAGCACCAGGTTGCGTATCTGCCGACGCTCGAAGCCGTGGCCGCGTACTCGGAATACTTCCGCGGCTGGAAACCGGGCGAACCGCCGAACGTTGAAATGCTCGCGTCACAGAATGCGTTCAAGCTCGCGATGCAGGCCGGCGTCACCATCGGCAACGGCAGCGATGTCGGCGTGTTCCCGCACGGTGGGAACTACAAGGAACTCGAGTGGATGGTGAACTACGACATGCTCCCCGCGCAGGCGCTGCTTGCCGCGACCGCGGTCGATGCGAAGATCCTGCGCCAGCAGGATCGGTTCGGCCAGCTCCGCCCCGGCCTCGACGCCGACATCATCGCCGTCGCGGGCGATCCGACCCAGGACATCAGCGCGATCGAACGCGTACCGTTCGTGATGAAGGGCGGCGTGGTCTACAAGCATCCCTGATGGCGCCGGGCATGATCTGGCCGACATGACGGCTCCCGATTTTTCCTGCGGAGTGGGTGGCAGATGGGCAAGTTCGACAACAAGGTGGCGATCGTCACGGGCGGTGCAGGAAGCCTCGGCACGGAAATCATCAGGATGCTTCTGGCCGAAAGCGGCAAGGTGGTCGCATTCGACTTGCCCGGCGGGCAAACCGATCGAGCGAGCGCTGAATTCGCGTCGGATGCGTGCGTGTTCGTCGCTGGCGACGTCACCCGCGCGGCCGACGTCGCGCGCCTGGTCGACTCGGCGATCGACCGGTTCGGACGTCTGGACGTTCTGGTCAGCAATGCCGGGTATTTCGGCACGATCGCGAAGTTGCCGGAATACCCGGAGGACGCGTTCGACCGCGCGTACGCCGTCAACGTCAAGGGCCCTTTCCTGTTGTGCAAGGCCGCGGCGACGCATCTCGAGCCCGGTGCCAGCATCGTGATCGTGTCGAGCGTGGCGGGCATCCGCGGTGATCCCGGTGTGTACGGATATGTTGCGGCCAAGCACGCGCAGGTGGGCTTGATGCGGTGCCTTGCCAAGGAACTCGCGCCGCGGCGCGTGCGGGTGAATACGGTGCATCCCGGGCCGATCCGCAACGGTTTCCAGGATGCAGTCGAGCGCGAACTTTCGCCGGTGATCGGGACCAATGCGACGCAGGCCTTCAACGACATGATACTTCTCGGTCGGCATGCCGAAGCCGATGAAATTGCGCGCGCCGTGTTGTACCTCGCAAGCGACGAAAGCAGTTTCGTGACCGGGAGCCTCCTCGTCGCCGACGGCGGGATGAGTGCATGATTACGGCGGCTGGTCTGGGCGTGTGCCGGGTGCGGGAACGCGCTGCGCGCGCAGGCAACCCGGTGCTGCCTCATTCCATTTCCAGTTCAATGATGGGCCAATGAACCACAAATAGTCGTCATTCCGGGGCTACCCGCAGCTTCACCGCGGGCAGAACCCGGAATCCAGCTCTTCGGCTCGCTACGCGAAAAGCTGGATCCCGGGTTCCATCGCCGATAAAGCCGGCGATGGCCCCGGAATGACCATGTTTCCTTGACTTGCGAAGGAGAAATGGCATCACAACACCGTCTGGCCAACTTCCTCGGTGAAGTGCGCGGCATCGCCGTGCCAGCGCATGTTGCCGGTCTCGAGCAGGTGGATGCGTTGCGCATGGCGCAACGCGAAGGTCAGGTTCTGCTCGCCCAGCAGGACCGTCATGCCGAGCTCCTTTTGCAGCGTCTGCAGCGTCTCGGAAATTGTCTGGATGATCAGGGGCGCGAGACCCAGCGTGGGTTCGTCCAGAATCAGCAGCTTGGGGCGCTGCATCAGCGCGCGGGCGATCGTCAGCATCTGCTGCTCGCCGCCGCTGAGCGTGCGCGCGGGCTGGCGCCGGCGCTCCGCGAGTCGCGGGAACAGCGCGTAGACCTGGTCCAGTTGCTGGCGCATGGCGTCACGGCCGAGCCGATGACCGCCCACCATGAGGTTCTCCTGGACGCTCATCGCGCCGAACAGCTCGCGCGTCTCCGGGCACAGGGCAATACCTGCGGCCGCGACCGCAGCCGGCTTCCAGCCGCGCAGCGAACGCCCGTTCCAATGGATGTCGCCTTCATATCCGACGAACCCGAGGATCGACTTGAACAGCGTGCTTTTGCCCGCGCCGTTGATGCCCACCACCGCCACGAATTCGCCGTCGTTGACGTCAAACTTGATCTGCCGCAGGGCTTCGGCCTGTCCATAGCGGACCGAGGCCACGTCGACCGAAAGCAGGGGCGCGCGGTCCGTGGTTTCCGGTCGCGTCGACGGTGATGTGGAGCCCGCCTCTTCCGCGCGCCCGAAGTAGACCTCGCGAACCTTGGCGTCACGGACGACTTCGGCCGGCGTGCCTTCGGCAATCTTGCGCCCGGCGTTCATCGCGATGATGCGATCCACGAGCCCGGCCACGGCCTTGACGTTGTGGTCCACCAGCACCACCGCGCAGCCTTGTTCACGCAGCGCCGTCGCGAGTTCGGCGAACTCCCGTGTCTCGCGCGGCGCCAGTCCCGCGAAGGGTTCATCCAGCAACACCACGACCGGTCCGGATGCGAGGGCCTTGGCCAGCTCCATGCGCCGCACGGAGGCGAAGGGCAGCTCGCCCGGGTAGCGTTGCAGGACATCCGCGATCCCAACCCGCCGTGCGGCCGCGATGGCGCGTTCGGTTACCTCGCGCTTCTTGAAGAGCTGGAAGATCGTGTCCGGCAACAGCGCCAGTTCGATGTTCTCGAGCACCGTCTGCCGGCGCAGCGGGCGGGAATGCTGGAACAGCATCGCCAGCCCTTTTTTTGCAACGACGTGGGGCTTGCGGCCCGCGATTTCCTCATTCGCGAGTTTCACCGATCCGCTGTCGGGCCGGAGCACGCCCATCACCAGTGACAGCGCCGTGGATTTGCCCGAGCCGTTCGGGCCGATCAGGCCGAGGATCTCACCGGGTTCGACCGCGAAGGACAGTTCGCGCACCGCCTGCAAGCCACCAAAACGTTTGCTGATGGCCGAGACTTCCAGGATGCTCACGCACTGCGTCCCTTGCCGAGGTAGAACAAGCCGACGAATCCACTGGGCGCGGCGATCAGCACGAGCAGGGCGATGATCGCCACCACCGTATCACTCAGTTGTCCGACCGGCCGCAGCAGTTCGCCGCCCACGACGAGGAAAATCGCGCCCAGGATCGACCCGAGAATGGTGCGGCGACCCCCGACCACCGTGGCGATGATGATCTGCACGCTCACCGCGATGACGATCACGGTGCCGGGCGAGGCGGTACCCAGGTAGAACACGGTCATCGCGCCGGCCAACCCGGAAAAGAGTGCGCTGAGCACGAACGCGAGAATCTTGAACTTGGTGACGCTGAATCCCAAGGCCTCGGTGGCCACCGGGTCCTGCCCGCTGGCCTGCAGGATCAATCCCAACGGGGATTGCGCGATGCCGCGGAGCACGATGGCGGTGACCACGAGCAATCCCAGCGCCCAGTAGTAGTTTCCGACGTTGCTGATGGTGAGAATGTCGGGTACCGCAAGTCCGATTTCGCCGCCGGTCTCACCGGCGAACACGACGATGAGGTCGCCCAGTATCAACACCGCGACGAAGGTCACCAGTCCGAAATAGGGGCCGCGCAGCCGCAGCGCCGGCCCGGCCAGCAGAAGGCCACCGATGACCGCCGCGACGACGCCCACCGCGACGCTGGGCCACATCGGCAGACCCACCAGGCTGTTGCAGAGGCCCGCCACGTACGCACCCAGGCCGATCAGGAACGTGGGGCCGAAGTTGACCTCGCCGCTGTAGCCGAACAGCAAGTCCCAGGCCATCGCGTACACGCCGAGGTAAAAGGCGAAAGTCAGCACCCCCAGCATGTAGCCCGAGAGATACAGCGGAAACGTGGCCAGGATGACCAGCGCAGCCAGGGTCACCGCGGTCCGCCAGGTTGGCCGGTGCGCGATCATCGCCTGTCATTGCCGCCCAAAAAGGCCCTGCGGGCGAACGTAGAGAATGATCACGAGAATGAACAGCCCGGGTAGCGAGCGGATGGCCGGTGACAGGAGGTAAGCGGTGAGTGAGCCGACGTAGCCGAGAATGTACGCCGCGCCCAGCGAACCGGGCACGTTTCCAAGGCCGCCGAGGATGACGATGATGAACGCGGTGGCCGTCAGGCTGATGGCGGCGTCGGGGCTGGCGCCAAGATAGGAAGCCAGCAACACGCCGGCAACGCCCGCAAGCACGCCGTACAGGCCCCAGACGAGAACGTGGATCCGCTCGATGTCGTAGCCGACGATGGCAAGGCCGGTCGGGCTCATCGAGGCGGCGAGCAGGGCGTTGCCAAGCTTGGTGCGGGTGATGAACAGCCACAGCGCGCACAGGATCAGCCATGCCACGCCGGCAAGGAACAACTGGTTCACCGGCAGTGGCACGCCTCCCACGTGCAGCATCCCGTGCACCAGCGGCGGCGTACTGATGGGCGTGGACCCGAAGCTCCAGTTCAGCAACCCTTGCAGGATGACGGCCACCAGCAGGGTCGCGACGAATACGAATATGGGAAGCTCTTCCTCGCTCAGCTTGCGTGAGCGCGACAGTGGCAGCACGACCAGGAAATAAAGCAGATAGGAGGTCACGACAGCGGCCGCGATGCCCACGAGCGCGCCCAGGTAGATATTGACGTGCAGCGTGGCCACGCAAAACCAGGCAACCAGC
>JBOHYX010000190.1:0-5092 GCA_050738115.1 Rhodanobacteraceae bacterium | reverse complement strand
ATGGCGGCGCATGCACTACGTAGCCACGCCGCTCACGGAAACAACGCGCGAACGCATGCCGGAAACGCGCGAAGTGCCGACGGCGACGCGTGGACTCGCGTCGGATTGGCGGCTCAGTCGCGCTTTTCCGAGTCCCGAGTCCCGAGTCCCGAGTCCCGAGTCCCGAGTCCCGAGTCCCGCTCCAGCAGTGCAAGCAACGCCGCCCTCGGCAGCTTGCCGGTCTCGCTGCGCGGCAGCGAATCCACGAGCTTGAGCGGGCGCGGCAGGAACACCGGGTCGATGTCGCGGCGCAACTCGTCGAGAATCGCCGGGGCCGACGCGCCGGATGCGACCGCAAGGGCGGCGATGCGCCGGACGCCCATCGCATCGCGCTCGTCCAACTGGAACACCACGCCGTCGCGGACGCCCGGCACCTTCAGCAACTTGTGGGTGAGGTCACCGAGCGACGCGCGCTTGCCCGCGATTTCGAGCAGCTCCGTGTTGCGGCCGCGCAGGCGGAAACCGCGGTCGCCCGCAAGTTCGACGATGTCGGCCAGTACCACCGGGTGCGTGAGCCAGGGCGCCTCGACGCGGGTGCCGTCGGGCTGCGGGTGCAGCCTGACGCCCGCAGGCGGCATCCACACGTCCGCGTGCGCGGGGCGGCGGTATGCGATCGCACTGGTTTCGGTGGACCCGAACACTTCGCGGACCGCCGCGCCGAAGCGCGTCTCGGCAGCGCGCGCGAGCTCCGGCGCCAGCGGCGCCGTCGAGGAAAGGATGCCCGCGAGGCGCGGCAGCGGCTGTCCCGAATCCAGCAAGGTGCGCAGGTGCACGGGCGTCGTCACCAGCACGCGCGGTTCCGGCAATTCGGCGAGCGCCGTGGCGATGTCGGCGGGATAAAACGGACGGCCGGTGTGTACCGCCGCATACCCGAACAGCGGCAGCAGCACCGAAAACTCAAGCCCGTACATGTGCTGCGGCGGGACCGTCGCCAGCGCGTGGTAAGCGCCGCCGGTCAGCTCGCGCAACAGCGCGTCGTTGCAAGCCGTCGACAGCGCGAACCGGTCCCAACTCCGCGCGTTCGCGTGCGGCACGCCGGTCGAACCCGAGGTGTAACTGACCGCAGCCACCATCCCCCCGGCAATCAACGCGGGCGCGTGCCGAGCGGGTTCGGCCACACGCCGCGCGAATCGAAAGTAGTGCGGCGGCTCGGGATCCAGCGCGACATCGCCGAGCGCGTAGCTGCCGGGATGGGCCGCGAGCGCCCCCGCCACCGCGCGGATGGCGCGTGAGGGCGGCAGCAGGTTGGTTTGTCCCCGCGCCAGCACCGCCGCGAACGCGACCAGGAACGCGTAGCGGTCCTCGCACAGGTTGACCGCGGCCGGCGCAGTGGGCAGCCGCGCGGCCAGCGCCGCCACTTCTGCCAGGAATTCGCCCGCATGAGCCGCGCGACCCGCGCGCCACGCGACGACGTGCTGTGGCGCCGTGTTCGCCAGCAGGGGCCGCCACGGTCCCGCATCCAGTCCCTGCGTTGATCCCGATACGGTCGACATCGGCGCTCCAGCTCCCTTACTCGCGGATGATAGCCCCGCTCACGGCGTCCGTGATCGGCGTGGGACGATCGAGGCCACCGAGCGGAGCGTCCAGCACGCCGTCCACTTCATCGGCAAAAGTGTCGCGGATGTCGGCGGCGCTGCGGGCCGGCGCCCCGCCGTGGCGATTCGCGCTGGTCGACACGATCGCCCCGCCGAAGGCGCGACACAACGCCGCCGCGGGTGCGTGCGCGGTGACGCGCAAGGCGATCCCGGGATGCCCGCCTGCAACCCACTCGGGTACCCGCGCCGAGCGCGGGAAGATCAGGGTATGCGCGCCCGGCCAGACTTCTTTCGCGCGCGCAAATGCCGCGGCCGGTGCATCCCCGATCCATGCCGCCGCCTGCGCGAAGTCGGCGGCGACCAGCAGTACGCCCTGTTCCGGCGGCCGCCGCTTGAGCGCGAAGATGCGCTGGAATGCCGCGCGATTGTCGGGATCGCAGCCGAGCCCGTAGACGCCTTCGGTCGGATACGCAAGCACGCCGCCCGCGCGCAGCAGCGCGGCGGCGACCTCGATATCCTCGATGCCGAACATGCGCATCGATCAGACGTCGAACGGCGGCGTTTCGGCCGCCCGGGCTGCACGCTTCCCGGTCGCCTTGCGCGCGGCAGTCCGTTTGGCCGCTGGCTTGTTCGCGGCGGTCTTCGTCCTCGCGGTTTTCTTCGCCGCGGTTTTCTTCGCCGCCGCGTTCGAAGCCGGCTTCGCGACCGCGTTTTTGGCCGCAGTCTTCCGGCCCGTCCGTCCGCGTCGCACCGGCGCCGCCTCGAGCAGCGCCTTGCTCTCGTCGTGGCCAAGCGATTTCGGATCGCGCTCCTTGGGCACGCGCGCGTTCTTCTCGCCATTGGTGACGTAGGGTCCGTAGCGGCCGTTCAGCACCTGGATGCCGTCGCCGAAATCCGCGATCACGCGGTTGGCGATGAGTTCCTGCTTCTCGCGGATGAGTTCCTGCGCGCGCTGGAGCGTGACCGTGTACGCGCTGTCGTCACCCTTGAGCGAGGCGTAGAGCTTGCCCTTCTTCACGAATGGCCCGAAGCGGCCGATGCCGGCCGAGATCTCCTCGCCATCGCCGCCTTGCCCCAACGCACGCGGCAACCTGAACAGTTGCAACGCATCGTCAAGCGTGATCGTGTGCATGCTCTGGCCCGGCAGCAACGACGCGAACTTGAGCTTCTCGTCGGTATCCTTGTCGCCAAGCGCCGCATACGGTCCATAGCGGCCGAGGCGCACCGACACCGGCTTGCCGGTTTTCGGATCGTTGCCCAGCAGGCGCGCGCCGGTCGCCTCGCTGCGATCGACCGATTCCATCTTGTCGTCGACCAGCGCCTTGAACGGTTTCCAGAACTCGGCCATCAGCGGGCGCCAGGCCTCCTCGCCACGGCTCACCGCATCGAGTTGGTCCTCCATCCGCGACGTGAAGTCATAGTCCACGTAGCGGGCGAAATGCGCGGTGAGGAACTTCGCGACCGCACGGCCGACGTCGGTAGGCTTGAAGCGCCGCGAATCGAGGATTGCGTATTCGCGCGCCAGCAGCGTCTGGATGATGCTGGCGTAGGTCGAGGGCCGGCCGATGCCGTATTCCTCCAGCGCCTTGACCAGCGAGGCTTCGGAATAGCGCGGCGGCGGCTCGGTGAAATGCTGGTCGGCGGCGATGTCCGTGAGCGGCACCGCCTCGCCGACCTCCAGCGCCGGCAGCTTGCGCGATTCCTCATCGTCGCCGGGCTTGGTGTCACGCCCTTCCTCGTACACCGCGAGGAAGCCCGGATCGACCACGGTGGTGCCGGTGGCGCGGAACGCCGCGTCGGGCCCGCAGGGAAATTCGACGGACACCGTGTTGAGGGTCGCGGCCTTCATCTGGCAGGCGATCGCGCGCTTCCAGACGAGCTCGTAGAGTTTCAACTGGTCGGGCGTCAGGTACGCCGCCACGGATTTCGGTGTGCGCAGGGCCGACGTCGGGCGGATCGCCTCGTGCGCTTCCTGCGCGTTCTTGGACTTGGTCTTGTACACCATCGGCTGCTCGGGCAGGCCGCGCGTGCCGAATTCGCGCCCGATTGCGTGCCTGAGCTCGGCGATGGCTTCGCCCGACAGGTGCGTCGAGTCGGTACGCATGTAGGTAATGAGCCCGACGGTGCCCTCGCCGCCCAGCGCCACGCCTTCGTAGAGGCCCTGCGCGATGCGCATGGTGCGGCTGGTGGCCATGCCGAGCTTGCGTGCCGCTTCCTGCTGCAGCGTGGAGGTCGTGAATGGCGCGGCTGGCCGCCGCTGGCGCTGCTTCGACTGGATGTCGCCGACGACCAGTTGGCCGCCTGCGGCTTTCAGCAACGCGTCGCGCGCGGCATGCGCGTCGGTGGCATTGTTCAGGTCGAACTGTTCGAACTTGCGGCCGTTGAGCCTGACGAGGCGCGCGTTCAAGGCGCCGTCCCTGTGCGCGAGCTTCGCCTCGACTGTCCAGTACTCGCGCGGCTTGAACGCTTCGATCTCTTCCTCGCGGTCGACGATCATCCTGAGCGCCGGCGACTGCACGCGTCCCGCCGACAGCCCGCGCTGCACCTTGCGCCACAGCACCGGCGACAGGTTGAAGCCGACCAGGTAATCGAGTGCGCGGCGCGCCTGCTGGGCGTCGACAAGGTCGCGCGAGATCCGGCGCGGATGCGCCACCGCTTCCTTGATCGCGCGCGGCGTGATCTCGGAGAACACCACGCGGTGGGTTTCCTTGTCCTTGAGGAGCCCGCGTGCCTTGAGGATCTCGCTGATGTGCCAACTGATCGCCTCGCCCTCGCGGTCAAGGTCGGTCGCAAGGTAGATCGAATCGGCGGCCTTCGCCGCCTTCGCGATCTCGTCCACGTGGCGGACGTTTTTGTCGATCAGCGCGTAATCCATGCTGAAGTCGTGGTCCGGATCGACCGCACCGTCCCTGGGCACGAGGTCGCGGACATGGCCGTACGACGCCAGCACCTTGAAATCGGCGCCGAGATACTTGTTGATCGTCTTGGCCTTGGCGGGCGATTCGACAATGAGGAGGTTCTTGGCCATTTCGAAAGGTGATCGACTCGCACGGTGATCCGCCCCGAACTCCGGGGCAGGTGGGTACGACAGACGTTGTGGGGGCGCGCTGCCTGCGCGTCAACGCGCACACCGCAGCGCTGCCTCGCGTATATAGTGAACGCATGTTCGTGGTGGCCCTGTCAAGCACCCCCGACCACGATGCGCTGCCAGCGACCGTTCACGGCCGGGGCTACGGCGCCTTCGAGTTCCAGCAACAGCAGCATCGAGGATAGCGCGGCCGGAGCCAGTTCGGTATGCTGGGCCAATTCGTCCAGCGTCGCCGGCGCGTCGCCCAGCGCCGCCAGAAGTTTCGCATAATCAGGATCCTGGGTCCGCGAAGGCGCGTGCGGCCCGGTCCCGGTCGGCGCATCCCCCGCATCCAGGCGCGCGCGCAGTTCGCTGCCGAGGGCGTGCGCCGCGGGCGTCAGCGCCTCGAGTACCTCGGCGGCCGTCTCGACCAGCCGCGCGCCATCACGGA
>JBOHYX010000189.1:0-5093 GCA_050738115.1 Rhodanobacteraceae bacterium | reverse complement strand
GATCGCGCGATCGGTGGCGCGGTGCGACAGTTCGAGCCGCTCACCCGTCGTGGCGAGGATCGCCGTATGCTCGCCGACGATGTCGCCGGCGCGGATCGACGCGAAGCCGATTGCACCGCCCGGGCGCGCGCCGACCTGACCGTCGCGGGCGTGCACCGCCACTTCCTCGAAGTTCTGGCCGCGCGCCGCCGCCGCGGCGCGACCCAGCGCGAGCGCGGTTCCCGACGGCGCGTCAACTTTGCGCGCGTGGTGGGCTTCGACGATTTCGAGATCCCAGCCGGGCAATGCCGCCGCGGCTTCGCGCAATACGCGCGTCAACACCGTAACGCCGAGACTGAAGTTGGCCGCGCACAACACCGGGATCACGCGCGCGGCCTCGCCGACCGCCTTGCACTGCTTTTCGCCGAGGCCAGTGGTACCGCTGACGAATGCGATCTTGCGCGCCACGCAATGTGCGAGCGCGGCATCGAAACCTGCGGGTGCGCTGAAGTCGACCACGACGTCCAGTTTCGGCGCATCGTGCCATTTGCCGGATGCGCCGATGCACGCAACAAGCTCGAACCGCGCGTCACCGCGAATCAGCGCCTGCAGCGCGCGGCCCATGCGGCCGGTAGCACCATTAATCCCGAGCTGCGTGACGTGTGATCCCATTTCCAGTTCGCAAGTCACAGAAACATCTGTCATTCCGGGGCCATCGCCGGCTTCATCGGTGATGGAACCCGGAATCCAGCCTCTCGTGTATCGGAGCAAAGAGCTGGATTCCGGGTTCGGCCTGCGAGAAGCCGCAGGCCGCCCCGGAATGACGAAATATGTTGGGTACGCTGTCGCACGCCGTTGCGGTTCCCGATTCCCGATTCCCGATTCCCGTTTGCCGAGCCCTTAGCCCGTCATCTTCGCCCAGAACTGCTTGACGTTGTCGACGAAGCCGCTGCTGCGCGGCGAGTGCTTGCGGGCCTCTTCGGCGTCGGCGAACGTGGCTTCGAATTGCTGCAACAACTCACGCTGACGCTTGTCGAGACGCACCGGCGTTTCCACGACCACGGTGCAGTAGAGGTCACCGGGGTGCCGGCTGCGCACCGACTTCACGCCCTGCCCGCGCAACCGGAATTCCTGGCCGGTCTGGGTCTCGGGTGGGATCGTGATCGGTGTCGAGCCGCCGAGGATCGGCACTTCGATCTCGGCACCGAGCGCGGCCTGCGCGAACCGCACCGGCACTTCGCAGCGAAGATCGTCGCCGTGGCGCTTGAAGATCGGGTGCTCGCGCACGTTGATTTCGACGTACAGGTCGCCAGGCGTCGCCCCGGACGGGCCGGCTTCGCCCTGGCCCGCGAGCCGGATACGGTCGCCGGTGTCAACGCCGGCCGGCACCTTCACTTCGAGCGTGCGGTCGTCCTCGAGCCTGCCTTCGCCATGGCAGTGCCTGCAGGGTGTCTTGACCACGCGCCCCGCGCCGCCGCAGTGCGGGCAGGTCTGCTGGATCGAAAAGATGCCGTTCTGCATCCGCACCCGGCCGTGGCCGCGGCACGTCGCGCAGGTCTCGAGCTTGCCGTCGTCGGAACCGGTGCCATTGCAGTACTGGCAGTTGACCATGGTCGGCACGCGGATCTGCTTCTCGATGCCGGCCACCGCCTCTTCGAGGTCGAGTTCCAGCACGTAGCGCAGGTCCGAACCGCGCGCGGCGCGCCGGCCGCCACCACCGAAAATGTCCGCGAAGATGTCGCCGAAGATGTCACCCACGTCGCCGAACGGCGCACCGCCGCGACGCCCGACGCCGTTCTCGAATGCGGCGTGACCGTACTGGTCGTACAGCCTGCGGCGCTCGGGATCGCCCAGCACCTCGTAGGCTTCCTTCGCTTCCTTGAACCGATCGGTAGCGGCAGGATCGCCGGGGCAGCGGTCCGGATGGTTCTTCATCGCGAGCCGCCGGAAGGCCTTCTTCAACTCGTCGTCACTGGCAGTGCGCGGCACGCCGAGGACTTCGTAGTAGCAACGTTTCATGTGCGGAGTTTCATGTGCGGAGCCTGGCTTCCAAACGGCGATCGGGAATGAACCACAGCGCCGCGATCACGCCGTAGATCACGCACGACAATATTGGCTCGAAAAAAGCCAACACAATCCCGACCACGTAACCGATGGGCGACACGATGGTTTTCCAGTCGCCCTTCAGCGCTTCGCCGACGCGGCCGTGCTCACCGCCGTTCGCCGCAATCAGCGTCCGCATCAGGGGAATCCAGGCCAGCGCCGCCAGCAGCAGCACGATACCGTACGTGGCAGTCGGTACCGGCGCCGGAACCGGACGCGCAGTGCTGAGCCAGTTGGTCGTGAACGGGAACAGCGATATCCAGAACAACGCGAACAGGTTGGCCCACAGCACCTTGCCGTTCACGTGCTCGACGGCCTGCAGCATGTGGTGGTGATTGTTCCAGTAGATGCCGACGTACGCGAAGCTCAACACGTAGCTCAGGAAGACCGGTGCGTCGCCCGCGAGCGCACGCCACGTGGCGGCCCGCGGCAACGCGAGCTGCAAGACCATGATGGTGATGATCACGGCGACCACCCCGTCCGTGAACGCCTCCATCCGGCCTTTGTGCATCCCGAGTATCCCCAATCACGTGCCACACAAGCTTGTCATTCCGGGGCCATCGCCGGCTCCATCGGCGATGGAACCCGGAATGACGACATGGTTGTGCGGCCGTCTCAGAACGACATATCCGGGCGAAACTGCACAACAGTCACCGAGCACACAGATTTTGTCCGCCTACGAGCCGCACGGCTTGTCGTGCGGCTCGAACGCGGACAGTTGATCCACCAACGCGCAAGCGTTGGCGAATCACCCGTTACTTGTCACCCTTGTCCTTCACTTCCGTGAACTCGGCGTCGACCACGTCATCCGGCGACGCGCTGCCGCCACCCGGCGCCTGTTGCGCGCCCGGTTGCGGACCGCCCGGCTGTGGCCCCGGCCCCGCGCTGGCGGCCGCGAACAGCGACTGCGAAGCTTCCTCCAGCTTGGCGATGCGCGACTCGATCGCGGCCTTGTCGTCGCCCTTCATCACCTTCTCGAGTTCGGACAACGCTTCCTCGACGCGGCCGATCACGTCGCCGCCGACCTTGCCGCCGTGTTCCTTGATGGCACTGCGGGTCGCGTGCACCAACTGGTCCGCCTTGTTGTGGACGACGACCAGCTCCTGGAACTTCTTGTCTTCCTCGCGGTGGCTTTCCGCGTCGGTCACCATGCGCTGGATCTCGTCCTCGGACAGGCCCGAGCCGGCCTTGATCTCGATCCGCTGTTCCTTGCCGGTGTTCTTGTCCTTGGCCGCCACGTGCAGGATGCCGTTGGCGTCGATGTCGAAGGACACCTCGATTTGCGGCATGCCACGCGGCGCTGCCTGGATGCCGGCCAGGTCGAACTTCGCGAGTGACTTGTTGAAGCGCGCCTGGTCGCGTTCGCCCTGCAGCACGTGCACGGTGACCGCGTTCTGGTTGTCCTCGGCGGTCGAGAACACCTGCGAGGCTTTGGTCGGGATCGTGGTGTTCTTGTCGATCAGCTTGGTCATCACGCCGCCCAGCGTCTCGATGCCGAGCGACAACGGCGTCACGTCGAGCAGCAGCACGTCCTTGACGGCGCCCGAAAGCACACCACCCTGGATCGCCGCGCCGACGGCGACCGCTTCATCGGGGTTCACGTCCTTGCGCGGCTCCTTGCCGAAGAAATCCTTGACGGTCTCCTGCACCTTAGGCATGCGCGTCTGGCCGCCGACCAGGATGACCTCGGCGATGTCGGACACGCGCAGGTTCGCGTCGTTCAGCGCCGTGCGGCACGGTTCGACCGTGCGCTTGATCAGGTCCTCGACCAGCGCTTCGAGCTTGGCGCGGGTCAGCTTGATGTTCAGGTGCTTCGGGCCGGAGGCATCCGCCGTCACGTACGGCAGGTTCACCTCGGTCTGGTGCGTCGAGGACAACTCGATCTTGGCGCGCTCGGCGGCGTCCTTCAGCCGCTGCAGCGCGAGCGGATCATTGCGCAGGTCGACACCCTGGTCCTTCTTGAACTCGTCGACCAGGTAGTCGATCACGCGCTTGTCGAAGTCCTCGCCACCGAGGAAGGTGTCGCCGTTGGTGGCCAGCACCTCGAACTGCTTCTCGCCATCGACTTCGGCGATCTCGATCAGCGACACGTCGAAGGTGCCGCCCCCGAGGTCGTACACCGCGATCTTGCGGTCGCCGCTCGCCTTCTCCTTGTCGAGACCGTACGCCAACGCCGCCGCGGTCGGCTCGTTGATGATGCGCTTGACCTCGAGTCCGGCGATCTTGCCGGCGTCCTTGGTCGCCTGGCGCTGGCTGTCGTTGAAGTACGCCGGCACCGTGATCACGGCGTCGGTGACCGGCTCGCCAAGGAAATCCTCGGCGGTCTTCTTCATCTTCATCAGCACCTTGGCGGAAATTTCCGGCGGCGCCATCTGCTTGCCGTCGGAGGTTTCCAGCCACGCATCGCCGTTGCTGTGCGCGATGATCTTGAACGGCACGACGTCCAGATCCTTCTGCACTTCCTCGTCCGTGAACTTGCGGCCGATCAGGCGCTTCACGGCATAGAACGTGTTCTTGGGGTTGGTGACGGCCTGGCGCTTGGCAGGCGCGCCGACCAGCACTTCGCCGTCCTTCGCGAAGGCGACGATCGAAGGGGTCGTGCGATCGCCTTCGGAATTCTCGATCACGCGGGTCTTGGTACCTTCCATCACGGCAACGCAGGAATTGGTCGTGCCGAGGTCGATACCGATGATCTTGCTCATGTTTCAGCTCCTCGAAGGTTGCGGCCCGCAGGCCGTTGAATCATGGACATAAACTGGGGGGTCGGACGCGGCATCTCAAGGCAGGCGCCGGTCGCGAAAACCGGGGTCAGAGTCGACTTTCGTGCGGGATTCGCGCATTGCCATGCCGTTGACCGAAAGTCGACTCTGACCCCGGTTTTTCACCGCCCGGCCATCCCTCGCCGGGGCGAGATGCCGCCGGCATATCGCCTCAATCCGGCTCGCCCTTCGCCACCGTGACCAGCGCCGGCCTCAACAGGCGACCATTCAGGATGTATCCCTTCTGCACCA
>JBOHYX010000188.1:0-5121 GCA_050738115.1 Rhodanobacteraceae bacterium | reverse complement strand
GGCATCGGCATTGCAGGCGTCGTGATCGCGCTGATCGCGCGTCCGCGCCATGCGCCGTGGGGCTGGTGCGCATTCGCGCTGGCCGCGTGGGGCACGTGGGGGGTCGTCGGGTACCCCCTCCTCAACGGCTACGCTTCCGCACGCACGGTGATGGCACGCACGGCGAAGCGGGTTCCGCCCGGCGACCCGATTGCACTGGTCGCCTGGAAGGAACAGAACCTGCTGCAACTGGACAGGCTCGGCCGCAACACCGTCAACTTCGGCTATAACCTCGCCTGGCATGAGCAGTTGCGCCAGGCGCTAGCCTGGCAGGCGGCCGATCCCGCGCACCGCTGGATCTTCGCCTACGGCAAAGTGCTCGCGCCGTGCGTGCGGATGGCCGACGCGATCCACGTCGGCCACGCCAACCGCCGCGAGTGGTACCTGTTCAACCGCAGCGCGGTGGTACCGGGCTGCATTCCGTCGAGAAGCGACGACGCCGGGCAATTCGACGCGCATGAACCCAGCTCCGATGAACCCAGCGCCGATGACTGAAACACGAGTCCCGGGCGTGCACCTCGTCGGCTTCGACAACGGCGTCGGGCTCACGCGCAACCTGCGGATCCTGACCGGGACCCTGCGCGAGCGCGGCTACCGCGTCGACTTCACCAACACGCGAAGGCGCGGCGGGGTTCCCGGGTTGCTGCAACGCCTGCGCGACCAGCAGCACGTCACGGCGCTGGCACGCCGGCGTCGCCGCGGCCTGCCGCCGCCCTACGATTTCGTGTTGATGGAGGAGCACATCACCCCCGCATTCCTCGAAGATGCACCGCACCCCGTCCTGCTGCCCCACCCGGAGTGGTTCCTGCCACGCGATCTCGAAGCGCTGCGCCGCATCGACCTGGTGCTGGCGAAGACCCGCGAAGCGGCGCGGATTTTCACGGCGCAGGGCTGCCACGCGGTGTGCATCGGCTTCACCAGCGCGGATCGGCTGGACCGCTCGGTGCCACGCGAGCGCGCGTTTTTTCACCTGGCAGGATCGAGCCGCACCAAGAACACCAAACCCCTGCTCGCGCTGTGGCATCGGCATCCCGAATGGCCGCGGCTTACCGTGGTGCAGCACCCGCGCGAGGCAGTGTCCGGCACCCGGGCCGCCAATATCGATCATCGCATCGGCTACATGGACGACGCCGAGCTCAAGCGCCTGCAGAACGTGCACCGCTTCCACCTGTGCCCGTCGACGACCGAGGGCTTCGGCCATTACATCGTCGAGGCGATGAGCGCCGGCGCCGTGGTGATCACGCTGGATGCGCCCCCGATGAACGAACTGGTCACGCCCGAACGCGGCCTGCTCGTGGCGAGCGCGCGTACCGGCGCCCAGCACCTCGCGATCACCTACCGCTTCGATGATGCGGCGATGGAAGCCGCGGTCGAGCGGGCCCTGGCATTCGACGACGCGCGTTGTGACGCACTCGGTGCAGCGGCACGCACGTGGTATGACACCGAGCGCGCGGCATTCCCCGGCCGCCTCGACGCCGCGCTGCGCGCGCTCGCCGACGGAACCCGCGCATGGTCCGGGTGAACCTGATTGCGCGCGACAACGGTTTCGGCCTGTCACGCCACCTGAGCCTGCTGCAGGACGCGCTCGACGGCGCGGGGTTCGCGGTGACGATCAGCGGCATCCGGCGCGGCGCACTGTGCAAGGCGCTACGTCCGCTGGCGTTGCGAGGTGGCACGTTCGCAAGACGCATGTCGGGCCGCGGGGTGCAGCGCTGGGACGTCAACCTGATGCTGGAGCGCATTCGCCCCGAATACCTTCCGACCGCCCGACGCAACGTGCTGGTACCGCACCCGGAATGGTTCGATGCACGCGACCGCGCGTGGCTGCCACGCCTCGACCGCGCGTTCGCGCTCACCCACCACGCGGTGCCGATCTTCGAGTCGCTCGGCGTGCCGGTCGATTACACCGGCTTCACCAGCGCGGACCGCCTCGATGCCACGGTCCCACGCGAGCGCGCGTTTTTCCACCTCGCGGGCCGCAGCCGCAACAAGGGCACGGGAACGCTGCTGGCGGTGTGGCGCCGGCATCCGGAATGGCCGCGCCTGACCGTGTTGCAGGATCCGCGTAGCGCGCAGGCGGTGCCCGTTGCGCCCAACATCGTGCATCGTGTCGATTACATTGCGGACGCCGAGTTGCAGCACATCCAGAACGCGCATCGCTTCCACCTGTGCCCCTCCGAAACCGAAGGCTTCGGTCACTACCTGGTCGAGGCGATGGGCGTCGGCGCGGTCGTCATCACAATCGACGCGCCGCCGATGAATGAAATGGTCACGCCCGCACGCGGCGCGCTGATCCCGTTCGCGCGCACCGGCGCCCAGGCGCTTGCGACCACGTATTTCTACGACGAGTCGGCGTTGGAAACGGTGGTCGAACGCCTGCTTGACACGCCGGATGGTGAACTCGATCGGATCGGCACCGCCGCGCGCGCGTGGTTCGAGGACAACGACCTCGCGTTTCGCACGCGCATCGGGGAGGCCGTGCGCGCGCTGGTGGAAGCGAGTAGCCCGGATGGAGCCGCATAGCGGCGGGAATCCGGGGCTCCTGCGATGGCGCCCGCCACCCGGAACCCGGTTTCGCTGTCACGCGACCGAGTACATCCAGCGCAACGTCTCTTCAAGCGGAATCGCCGGCGTGAAACCGGCGACTTCACGCAGGCGCGCGTTGGAACCGACCAGCCGCCGGACCTCGTTGCCGCGGACGAACGCGGGATTGACCCGCACTTCGATCCGGTAACCCGCGATTTTTGCCATCATTTCGAGGACCGCGTCGAGCGAGTGCGCGACGCCCGAGCAGATGTTGAGGACCGCGCCGGCCGGCGCCTTCGCGACGATCGCGGCATAGGCGCGCGCGATGTCGCGCACGTCCGAAAAATCGCGCGCAACGTCGGTGTTGCCCAGCTCGATGGCGCTCGCGCCGCGCCGGAAGTGCGCGACGATCTTCGGGACCAGGAAATTCTCCGACTGCCCGACCCCGGTGTAGTTGAATGGGCGCACCAGCGTGACCGGCAATCGATCCATCCACAGCCGCGCCATGTACTCCATCGCCAGCTTGGACACCGCATAGTCGTTGGCAGGCGCGGCCGGCACGGCCTCGGTGATCGGCTCGACGGCGGCATCGCCGTAGATGTTCGCGCTCGAGGCCAGCAGCACGCTACGCGGCGTCACTTCGGATTCGGCAAGTGCCTCCAGCAGGTTGCGGGTCCCGACCACGTTGACGCGGTAGATTTGATCCACGTCGTCGTGCGCCACGAACGAGATCGCCGCGAGGTGCACCACGACCTCGGCACGCGCCTGGTTGACCGCACGCCGCACCGCCGCGCGGTCGAGCAGGTTCGCGCGCAACGCGCCGGGGACTGGCGGATCGCCGTCGTGCGCGAGGCCGACCACGGTGTAGCCGGCGACTTCGAGTTCGCGGACGAGGTAGCGGCCCGTGAACCCGTGGCACCCGGTCACGAGCGCCCGCGGCCCGTCAGAACGAGACGCCACGTTGCACTCGTTTCAGATCCGCCTCGACCATCCTGCTGCACAACTCCTCCAGCGTGGTCGTGGCCTGCCAGCCCAGCACCTCGCGCGCGTGCGACGGATCGCCGCGCAGCATGTCGACTTCCGCCGGTCGGTAAAACCGCGGGTTCACCTTGACGACCAGCTTGCCGGTGTCGGTGCGGATGCCGGTCTCGTTTTCTTCCTTGCCCTGCCACGCGATGCCGATCCCCACTGCCTTGAACGCCAGCGTCGCGAAATCCCGTACCGTCTCGCTGCGCCCCGTCGCCAGCACGAAGGTGTCGGGCGCATCGGCGTGCAGCATCCGCCACATGCCCTCGACATAGTCCTTCGCAAACCCCCAGTCGCGCCTGGCATCGAGATTGCCGAGCTCCAGCGTCTCCTGCTGCCCCAGCTTGATCCGCGCCACCGCGTCGGTGATCTTGCGGGTCACGAACTCGCGCCCGCGCAGCGGCGATTCGTGGTTGAACAGGATCCCGCTGGCAGCGAAGATCCCGAATGATTCCCGGTAGTTGACCGTCGACCAATGCGCGAACAGCTTGGCCACGCCATAGGGGCTGCGCGGCCAGAACATGGTGTGTTCGTTCTGCGGCACCGCCTGCACCTTGCCGAACATCTCCGAGGTGGACGCCTGGTAGAAGCGCGTGTCGCGCTTCACCGTGCGGATCGCGTCCAGGAGGTGCAGCGCGCCGAGGCCGGTGATCTCGGCCGTCGTCACCGGCTGCTCGAACGACACCCCGACGAAACTTTGCGCGGCGAGGTTGTAAAGCTCATCGGGCTGCACGCGTTCGATCAGGCGCAGGCTGCAGCCCGGATCGGTCAGGTCGTATTCGACCAGCTCCAGGCGCGGGTGCGTAGCCACGCCAAGCTCCTGCATGCGCCAGAAATTCACCGAGCTGGTGCGCCGATACGCGCCGTAGACCTTGTAGCCCTTGTCGAGCAGCAGCTCGACCAGGTACGCACCATCCTGCCCCGATACGCCGGTGATCAATGCGGTCTTCATGCCGTCCTCGTGGGTTCCGCGCCATCGCGCGGCCCGTCATTCTGCCAGCCGGCATCAGCGACTGCATGTTGCAACAGCCACAACCGCGCGAACTTCTGGCGGACGTAGTCCGCCTCCATGCACGCAAACAGGAAGCCGCGCCAGCCATCCAGGAAGCCCGCGCGCAGCACGTAACCACGCAGGAAACGCCACGACGGGTTGAGGACGAGGTTGGCGAGGCGCGCGCGTTGCGCGGTGGCGTGCATGTGCGTGGCCATCATGGCCGCGTAGCGCCGATAACGACCAAGCTGGTCGTCGAGCGACCGATAGGCGACGTGCTCGAGATCGCCCGCGAGCGTCGCCACGGGCCCGGCGACCGTGACGTGCTCGTGGATTTCGCGGTCCGCGCGCCAGCCGCCGCGGCGACGATCGAACAGGCGCAGGACCCGATCCGGATAGGCATTGCCGTGCCGCAGGAAGGCGCCGAAGTACTCGGTGCAACGCGCGAAACGGTAACCGGCAGCCTGCCGCAAGCCTTCCTCGCGGGCGGCCTCGATCGCGGCGCGCAGGGCCGGCGTCACCCGTTCGTCGGCATCCAG
>JBOHYX010000187.1:0-5167 GCA_050738115.1 Rhodanobacteraceae bacterium | reverse complement strand
GCCTGGTGTCCTTCGGCCAGGCGGTGTTTTACGGATTGGGCGCCTACTTGCTGGCGCTGGGATGGCAGGACACGCACCTGCCTTTCTGGTTGTTGTTCGTACTCTCGCCCGTGCTCGGTGCCGCGGCGGCGCTGGTGATCGGCGCGTTGTCGCTGCGGACGCGGCAGTGGTATTTCGCCCTCCTGACGCTGGCATTTTCGCAACTGTTTTTCACGGTCGCGAACCAGTGGTACAACTTCACCGGCGGCGAGAACGGCGTGTTCGGTGCGATGATTCCCTCGACGCTGGCGCTGCCGCAGCACGGCCTGTGGTTCGTGCTCGGCGTCAGCTTCATCGCACTGTTGCTGCTCTGGGCGATCGTGATCTCGCCGTTCGGCCTGACGCTTCGGGCCATCCGTGAAAACCCGCAGCGCGTGGAGGCGCTTGGCGTCAATTTGCGCCGGCACGAGCTCTACGCGTTCGTCATTTCGGGCGCGTTCTGCGCACTCGCAGGCGCGCTGTTCGTGGTTCACGATCAGTCGGCGTTTCCGGGCCTGTTCCAATGGACCCAATCCGGCGAACCGATCCTCATGGCGATGATCGGCGGCATGAATTATTTCCTGGGACCGTTCCTGGGCGCGATCATTTTCATTCTTGCGCACGACTACCTCGTCGAGCGCGCCGCCAGCGCATGGGAGCTGATCCTGGGGGCGGTGCTGGTCGTGATCGTGCTGTTTGCGCCGAATGGGTTGCTGGGGCTGTGGGGTGGCCGCAGGGCGGGCCCGGGCCCGGTGTCCAGGCTCAGGACTTTCTGGGCCGGCAGGCGTTCGGCGAGAAAGCAACCATGAGCCTGCTCGAGGTCGTGGGCCTGACGAAGGCTTTCGGCGGCTTCAACGCGGTCGACGGGGTCTCATTTGCCGTGGACGAGGGCTCGATCCACGCGGTGATCGGGCCGAACGGGGCCGGCAAGACCACCATGTTCAATCTCGTCACCGGTCATCTGCGTCCCACCACCGGCAAGGTTCGCCTGGCGGGCGCCGAGGTGACCGGCAAATCGCCCAGCGCCATGTCCCGACTGGGACTGACCCGCGCGTTCCAGGTCACCAACATATTCCCCAACCTCAGCGTTGCCGAATCCGTGGAGTGCGCGGTGAGCGCGCGGCAGCGGCGGAGCGCAAGCCTGTTTCCGTGGCAGCGTCGCGCCGCGCGCGAGGAAGCGCAGGCGTTGATCGACACCGTCGGGCTGTCCGAGCAGCAGGAGGCCACGGCGTCCACCCTGTCGCACGGCGACCAGCGCACACTGGAAGTCACCCTTGCGCTTGCCACCCGGCCGCGCCTGCTCCTGCTTGACGAGCCCACCGCGGGGATGTCGCCGGTCGAGACCCGGCACATGGTCGAGCTGCTGCGGACGCTCGTTCGTGCCCAGGGCGTGACCGTGCTGTTTTGCGAACACGACATGGATACCGTGTTCTCCATCTCCGACCGCGTGACGGTCATGCACCGCGGCCGCGTGATCGCCGACGGCGCACCCGCGGCGGTCCGCGCCGACGAACAAGTAGCCAGCGTGTATCTCGGGAAACCCGTCGACTGATGCTCACGCTCGACGCCATCCAGACGTACTACGGGCGCAGCCACGTCCTCCAGGGCGTCAGCCTCGACGTGGCGAAGGGAGAAACGGTCACGTTGCTGGGACGCAATGGCGTCGGCAAGACCACCACGCTGCGCAGCATCATGGGCCTCACGCCTGCGCGCGACGGCCACGTCCGGTTCGACGGGCGGGACATCACGCACCTCAAGACCCACCGCATCGCTCGCCTCGGGTTGGCGTACGTGCCGAGCGGTCGCCGCATCTTCAGCGAATTGAGCGTGCGGCAGAACCTGCTGCTGTGTGTGCGCGACGCCGCCGAACCGCGCACGCGGTGGGACATGGACCGGGTGTACGCGACGTTCCCCAAGCTCGCCGAACTGGATACACGCAAGGCTGGCTACCTCAGCGGTGGTGAGCAACAGATGCTGAAGCTGGGCCGCGCGCTGGTGGCCAATCCGAAACTGCTGCTGCTCGATGAGCTGACCGAGGGCCTCGCCCCCGCGATCGTCGTCGATCTCGCCAACTGGATCCGGCTGCTCAAGGCCGAAGGTTTCAGCATGCTGGTGTGCGAGCAGAACGCGCGCTTCGCGCTGGCGCTGGCCGACCGCGGCTACATCATGGAAAAGGGGCGTGTCCGCCATTCGGGCAGCGCGGCAGAACTGCGCGACAGCCCGGAAGTCATGCGCTTCCTCGGGCTGTGAGACCGGCGCTGCCGCAGGCCGCGGACTTGTCGTTCCTGTTCCGTTAACGCGGCTTCGACGCGTATCGATATAGGATGGGCGTTCGCAACGGAGAACGCATATGGACATCACGGAGCATGGGAAGGCGGCGGTGCACGGCGGGACCGAAGCCATCGAAGAAGCAACCGATCGCCTGCAGCGCGCGGCCGGCAGGGCGGCCGATCGGACCCAGGATGCGGCGCGCGAGGCGTGGCGTCGTACGAAGTATGCCGGCGGGGAGGTCGGTGATTTCGTGCGTCGGCGGCCGGTGGAGACTGCCCTGATCGGCGTGGGCGTGGCCTGCCTCGCCGCCGCGGTCGCTTTCTGGTGCACGCGGCGCGACTGACCGGCACGTCCGGCATCGCGAACCTGTGAACGGCTCGCCCATGCTTCGGGTGTTCAGTCGGTGGTCGCGTTCGAACGCAAGCGCTGCAACGCCACCGGGATCAGCGCCAACAGCGCCAAGCCGAGCAGCGGCAGCCAGATGTGCGGCTGCAGGATGAGTGTCGGCGACAGCGCGTCGCCGGCCGCGATGGATTTGCCCAGCCCCACGCCGATCGCGGTTTCAAACACCAGCATCACCGCGCCACCCAGCGCTGTGGCCGCCGTGAACAGCCACACGGGGCAGCGCAGCCACGCCAGCGCCACCGTGATGCCGCCGAACGGGAACAGCGGTACGAAGCGCAGGAACAGCGTGTAGGAAATCGGGTTCTTCTGGTAGCCCTGCCGCACTTTTTCCACGAACTTCGGCGGAGGCCGCGTGCCGCCGCGGAACGCGTGCCGCGCCGCGGCCAACAAAAGCAGCGAGCCCAGCACCTCGCCCAGCAGCGACAGGCCGAAGGCGGTGCCCATCCCGAACAGGAAGCCGCCCGCGATGATGATGAGCAGCGGGCCGGGCACTGCGGTCGCGATGGAAAGGGTCAGCGCCAGCACGTAGAGGACGTACGACAACACGGGGTATGCCGCGATCGCGCGCGTCCAGGCTTCCTTCTCGGCCATGATGTGGCTGGGCGCGAGGTGCTGCAGGAGTCCACTCGCGCCGAACGCCACGCCAATGGCGATCAGGATCAGGAGGGGTACGAGCGCGCGCAATCGGCTCATGAGTCGGATGAAGTGCTGCGGGAGGGGCCGTGAAAAGCATAGCCCGTCGACGTCGGTCGCGCGAAACGCATGAGTCCACCAATCCTGCGGCGCCTTCAGTAGCGGGTGCCGCCGGCTGCCGCGTACGCGCGGAGGACCGCGCGCGCCGCCTCGCGTCCGAGATCGCAGGTCACGCGGATCCCGCGGCGTTCGAGTTCTCCGGACCAGTCGGCGGGCAGGGGGCCTTCGTCGAAGCCCACCAGCGATTCGGTATCGGTCGCGCGCGCGCCGACCAGGAGCTCATCGACGCCTGCCCAGACGATGGCGCCGTAGCACTGGCAGCACGGTTGTGCGCTCGTTGCCAGCGTGTAACGGCCACCACTCGAGTTCAGGTGCGCCCGGCGCAGCGCGCGCTGCGCCGCGACCAGCGCGATGATCTCGGCGTGCGCCAGCGATGACCGGAGTGGCTCGACGCGGTTCACGCCGACCGCAACCAGCGCGCCCGCGGCGTCGAACACCGCTGCGCCGAACGGCCCGCCGGTCGCGTGCTCGACATTGCCCCGCGCAAGCTCGATCGCGAGCGCGATCCGTGTTTCCGCGTCCGCGTAGCGTCGCCGAAAATCCACTGCATCCGCCATCCATGCGGGAGCCGTCGGGACGGGGGCGTCCAATCCGTCGTGCGCGTCCATGCTTCTACGGTAACACCCGGAACCTGAAGCGCGGGCCCCTCAGCGGTGCCGGCGATTGGCGTGGTCGAGCGCGCGCGCGAGTTCGACGCTGGAAGGCGCAGCCAGCCCGCCGTAACGCGCGTCGATCTGCCGCAGCAACTTTGCCGCCGGGGTGTTCTGACCGGAATCGATGAGGACGCGCACCCGGTCCAACTCTGCGGCGAGTGTCCGTGCGTGCTGATTGCGACAGGCGGTGATGCGCGCGGTGTCCGGCGCGGCGGGCCTGCGTAGCGCGTCCATGGCCTGCGCGAAGCCGGACGCGCTGGCCAGTGCGTGTCCCGTGTGCAGGAGGGTGGTGCTGGCCGCGTCGAACACGCACCACGTCTGCAGCGCATCGCTGGCACGCGCGAGCTGCGCCTGGCGGATCATGTCGTCGCTGCCGGTGACGAAGACGATGCGCGATGACGCCTGGAACTGGTGCAGCAGATCGGAAGGCGGCAGCGGTACTGCGGCGGTGCCGATCGGGTCACTGCCGGCGTCCAGCAGCGCGCCGTGGAAGACGTCGGGATACCCGAGCGCCAAGCGCAGCGCGACGCGCGAGCCGCCCGAAAACCCGCCAACGTAGACGTGCGCCGGGTCCACGGGGTAGCGCTGCATCGTGCCGTAGGCGCCGAGCAGGGCCAGCGGCTCGCGACGGTCCAGCACGTTCGCGTCGTTGCCCGAATGCGCGGCGGTCACGAAGATCGTGTGCGTGCGATTCAGCACGGGGATCCACGCGAGCGGCACGCGCGCGTCGTCCCACGGAGGCACGAACACCAGCAACGCGTAGCCTCCAGCGGGTGCGGGAGCCGGGGGAACGTACACCGCGAAACGTTGTGACGCGGGATCGAGCGGCTCGGCGCGCAACGCTTCCGGGTCCCCCGTCAAGTGTTGTTCGACCCGCAGTGCATTCAGCGGGCTCAGCAGCCGGCGCAGCAGCGCGGCATTGTCTCCGAAATGCGGGTACGTGCTGAACGTGACCGCCTCGTGCAGCCCGGTTTCCGGGGCAGGCGGCTGATGTGCCACCGCCGTTGGCGGCAGCATCGACAGGGCGAGCAGGAGCGGCAGACGCGTGGCCACGCACTGATTATGGC
>JBOHYX010000186.1:0-5186 GCA_050738115.1 Rhodanobacteraceae bacterium | reverse complement strand
GCCGAGGCCTTTCACCACCAGCGAACGGCCATCGGACAATCCCTTCAACACCTCATCGGCGAACGCCGGTGGCGTCACCGGATCGCGTTCGCCCGATATCAACAACGTCGGAATCGATGACTTGAACGCGGCATGGAAATCCTTCGGCATCGGCCCGTGCGGCCAAGCTGCGCATTCGGCGACGATGTCCTTCGTGATCGCGTCGCCGAGCAGCAGGTCGGCGTCCGCGGGATTGGGCTTCAGGAGCGGCGCGTCCTCGGTGCAGATCACCGACAATTGCATCTCGCCCTGCATCGATCCGGACAGGTCGCCTGCCAACAATTGCGACTGACCCATCAGCGGCGCGTAGTTGCCCTCCGCCGCTTCGCTCACGGCCAGCGGCAGCAGCGCCGCGGTGACCGAACTGTAGGAGAAAAGCCGCACCACGCTGGCCAGCGTGTGGGCACTCAAGGTGCGCGTCACCGGTTTGTAGCTGAAAGGATCCTCGAAGGTGACCTTCTGCGGCGGTTCGCCCTCGAGCTTGGCGTGCAACTGGCGCAGCGTCGCGTACCAGTCACCGAACGCCTTCTTGCACGCGGGCGCCGCATTGCACGCGGCCGCCTGCAGCTTCAGAGACCGCTCGAGTGTTTCGGCAAAAGTCGCGCCGAGCACCAACGGGTTGGGTACGACGCCATCCAGCACGATGCTGCGTACCGCGTCGGGGTGGGCGCTCGCGTAGTGCTGCGCCACCCGCGTGCCGTACGACACGCCGATCACGTCCAGTTTGGGCGCGCCCAGCGCCTCGCGCACCGCTTCGAGGTCGGCGACCGCAGCGGTGGTGGTGTAGTCGCGCGGATCGGCGGTCTTCTCGACTTCGTCGGCGCACTGGCCCACGATTTCGGCCTGTTGCGCGGGCGTCGGACTCACATCGACGAGCTGCTTCATCTGCTGCTCGACGCCCGGGCAGTCGAGCGGATGCGAGTCACCCGTGCCACGCTGGTCCAGCAAGAGCAGATCGTGGTGCTTGAGCAGCGGCGCGAACGCAGGCGCGAGTTCGGGATAGCTCTGGATCGCGGATTGCCCCGGACCGCCCGCGAGGTAGGTCACAAGATCAGGTGCCGGCACCTGCGACTCGGATTTGACGATCGCGAGCTTCAGTTCGATGGTGCGCGACTTCGGGTCGGCGCGGTTTTCCGGCACCGGGAATTTCGTGCAGAACGCGGGCGTGGTCGCCGCGGAGTGCGGCTGCTTCAGCTCGCACGCAGTCAGCGTGAGCCTGCCAAGCTTCATCGTCGCCGGCGATGCCGGTGTCACCGACGTCGCCGCGCTTGTGCTCGCACTCGCGACGGCGGGAGCTGCTGCGCTCGCGTGCGCAACAGGCTCAGCCTGTCGCTTCCACCACCACTGCCACCCGACTACCCCAATCGCGACCACCACCGCCGCGATGCGCACGAGCGTGCGCGCGTTCATCTTCATTCAGCGTCCCCCATCCGGATCGAACATCGACTCGATGCGTTGCCTGAACAACCGCGCCAGCTTGAACGCCAGCGGCAGGCTGGGATCATACTTGCCGTTCTCGATCGCGTTCACGGTCTGCCGCGACACGTCGGGGTGTTCGGCCAGCGCGCCCTGCGACCATCCGCGCGCCTCGCGCAACTCGCGCACGCGGCTTTGCATCAGCAACCCCAGAAATTCCACGCGCCGGTGAGGCTGCGTACCAGCAGCAAGCGCGCCACCCCATACGTGACGCACAACCATTCGAGGAACATCCGCGCACCCAGCCCGGCGACACTTCCCGCCTCACGCGTCCTGCCGCAACGTGTCCAGCACGTCGTTGAAGGTGGCACTGGGTCGCATCGCCGCGCGCGCCTTGTCCACGTCCGGCCGGTAATAGCCACCAAGCTCGACCGGCTTGCCCTGCACCGCGTTCAACTCGCCCACGATGGTGCCCTCGTCGGCTTCCAGTTGGTCGGCGAGCTTGTCGAAGCGGGCCGCGAGTTCCGCTTCGTCAGTTTGTTCCGCCAGCGCGCGCGCCCAGTACATTGCGAGGTAAAAATGGCTGCCGCGATTGTCGAGCTCCCCCGCCTTGCGCGACGGCGACTTGCCCTCTTCGAGCAGCCGCGCCGTGGCCTTGTCCAGCGCCGCGGCCAGCACGCTGGCGCGCGGGTTGTGGTATTTGCGGCCAAGATGCTCGAGTGAGGCGCTCAGCGCCAGGAATTCGCCCAGCGAATCCCAGCGCAGGTGGTTCTCGGCCACGAACTGCTGCACGTGCTTGGGCGCCGAGCCGCCCGCGCCGGTTTCGAACAGGCCGCCGCCCGCCATCAACGGCACGATCGAGAGCATCTTGGCGCTGGTGCCGAGCTCCATGATCGGAAACAGGTCCGTCAGGTAATCACGCAGCACGTTGCCCGTGACCGAAATGGTGTCCTCGCCGTGGCGGATGCGCGCCAGCGAATGCCGCATCGCGGCCTCGGGTGGCATGATCCGGATGTCGAGGCCGGTGGTGTCGTGATCCTTCAGGTAACGCTCGACCTTGGTGATGACCTGGGCGTCGTGGCCACGCCCGGGATCCAGCCAGAACACCGCCGGCGTATGCGACAGGCGCGCGCGCGAGACCGCGAGCTTCACCCAGTCGGCGATCGGCGCGTCGCGGGTTTCGCACATGCGCCAGATGTCGCCGGCTTCGACCGGCTGTTCGAAGATCGCCTTGCCGTCCTGGTCGACGACGCGCACCACGCCATCGGCCGGAATCTGGAAGGTCTTGTCGTGCGAGCCGTATTCCTCGGCCTGGTCGGCCATGAGGCCGACGTTGGGAACGCTGCCCATCGTCGCGGGATCGAACGCACCATTTGCCTTGCAATCCTCGACCACGACCGAATAGATGCCGGCGTAGCTGCGGTCGGGAATCACCGCCTTGCAGTCCTCGCGCCCGCCGTCGGCGTTCCACATCTTGCCCGAGTCGCGGATCATCGCCGGCATCGACGCGTCGATGATGACGTCCGAGGGAACATGCAGGTTGGTGATGCCCTTGTCCGAATCGACCATCGCGAGCCGCGGACGCTTTGCGTACTCGGCGTCGATGTCGTCCCTGATTGCGGCCTGCTGGTCGTCCGGGAGGTTTTTGGTGCTGGCGTACAGGTCGCCGAGTCCGTTGTCGGGATTGAAGCCGACCTGCTGCAGCGCTTCCGCGTGCGTCGTGAGCACGTCGCGGAAGAACCGGTCAACGACCACGCCGAACATGATGGGGTCCGATACCTTCATCATGGTTGCCTTGAAGTGCACCGAGAACAGCACGGCCTGCGCCTTGGCGTTGGAAATCTGGGCATCGATGAAGGCGGCCAGCGCCTTGCGGCTCATCACCGCCGCGTCGACGATTTCACCGGCCTTTACCTCGATCGCTTCCTTGAGCACGCGCGTGCTGCCGTCGGCGGCCTCGAGCACGATCCTGAGGGTACCCGCCTGGGCGAGCGTGGCGGATTTTTCCGAGCCGTAGAAATCGCCCGACTCCATGTGCGCGACGTGGGTTTTCGAATCGGAACTCCACGCGCCCATCTTGTGCGGGTGCTTGCGCGCGAAATCCTTCACCGACGGCGCCGCGTGCCGGTCGGAGTTGCCCTGCCGGATCACCGGATTGACCGCGCTGCCCATGACCCGGTCGTAGCGGGCCCGCGTCTCGCGTTCGGCATCGTGGCGAGGTTCGTCCGGATAATCGGGCAGCCTGAAGCCGTTGCCCTGCAGCTCCCGGATCGCCGCCTTCATCTGCGGCAGCGATGCGCTGATGTTGGGCAACTTGATCACGTTCGCGTCGGGCGTCAGCACCAGGCGGCCGAGCTCGGCCAGGTCATCCGGCACCTGCTGGTCGTTGCGCAGCACGTCCGGAAATTGCGAAAGGATGCGCCCGGCCAGCGAGATGTCGCGGGTTTCGAGTCCCACGCCGGCCGACGCCGTGAACGTCGCGATGACGGGCAGGAACGAGGCGGTGGCGAGGAAGGGAGCTTCGTCGGTCAGGGTGTAGATGATCTTCGGCGTAGCGGACATGCGGGCCTCGGTGATCGAAACAGGCGACCCGCCATTGTCGCGTGTTGCCGCCGGCGAGCCAAGCTGCGCGCGCTGCGCGGCACGTCGCGAGTGCGCGAAAATGGCGATTCCTTCGGAATCCGCCGGCCCGCATGGCAACCTTGGCGCGCCACTCTCTGGACATCCGCGCGACGGCGCGGCATCGCGGAACTCGCCACGGCGCGCGGGGTCATGGACGCATGCGTCTTGCGCTTGCCATGGTTTGTCTCCTGGTTGCTCCGCTCGGCGCCGTGGCGTGGGCCGGCACGCCACCCGCGCCGGCAGGCAGCGCAGCATTGCCCGCACCGGCCGCCTCGATCACCACGCTGCCCGCGGTCACCGTCACCGGGGTGGTGCCCGGACCGGGACTGTGGGAGGTGAATCGCGGGAACCACGTGCTGTGGATCCTGGGGGTGGTGCCCACGTTGCCGACCGGCATCGAATGGCAGTCGCGCGAAGTCGAGGGCGCGATCGCCGCCTCGCAGACCGTGATCGAACCGCCCGGCGTCAAGCTCAAGGTCGACACCAACTGGTTCGGCAAGCTGTTCCTGCTGCCGTCGATCTGGCGCGCGCAGCGCAATCCGGACGGCAAGACCCTCGCCGAGGTGTTGCCGCCCGCGATGTATGCGCGCTGGGAAGCCGCGCGGCAACGCTACTTCGGCAACGACCGCGGGATCGAGCGCTATCGCCCGCTGCTCGCGGCGGGCAAGTTGCTGAAGCAGGCCATGCGCGCGAACGGCCTGCGCGGCGCCGGTGAAATCACCGACAGGGTGACGGCGATCGCCAACCTGTACCACATCAAGCGGGAGAAGCCCGAGGCGCTGCTGGAAATCCGCGACCCGCGCCGGGCTGTGCATGCATTTGCGGCGACCGGCCCGGATGGCATCAACTGCCTCGGGCTGGTGCTTGACCTGGTCGAGCACGGCCTGCCAAACGTGCGCGCCCGCGCCAATGCCTGGGCGACGGGAGACATCGAAACGCTGCGCAAGGTACCCGAAAGCGCATATCGCGACAGTTGCAGGTCCGCGATCATGGGCGCGGGATTCGCCAAGGCCCTCGGCATCGATGATCTTCCTGCCCGCATCGAAGGCGACTGGCTCGCGGCGGTAGACGCGGCGCTCGCGGCCGATTCGCGGAGCTTCGCGGTGGTG
>JBOHYX010000185.1:0-5241 GCA_050738115.1 Rhodanobacteraceae bacterium | reverse complement strand
GCCCACTGCCGGGGAAAACCGCTCCGCTTTCGAGCCGTGCAAACAGCGTTTGTCCGCGAAGCACGCAAAGGACGCCAAAACCAACTACGGAAAACAAGGGCTTCTTCGCGACCTTCGCGTCCTTTGCGGACGATTGCTCTCGCTCGCAGCGGATCAACGCGACGCTTCGTTGGAAACGTCGCGCCACTGCTAGAATGGATAGTGCGCCGCATCGTGCGGCGCGTTCTTTTTCAAGCCCGGGAATTCCATGCATGGCCCGCCCTGCCGTCACCGTCGCGATCCGTGCCGCACGCGCCGCGGGCAACGTGATGCTCCGCTACATGAACCGACTCGGCAGCGTCGCGGTGATCGAGAAACATCATCTCGACTTCGTGTCCGAGGTCGACCGCCAGGCCGAAGCGGAGATCGTCCGCGAGTTGCGGCGCGCGTATCCCGCGCATGCGATCCTGGGCGAGGAAACCGGCGCGTCGGGCAACGCCGGTGCGCGCTTCACCTGGGTGATCGATCCGCTCGACGGGACCCACAACTATCTGCGCGGGATTCCCCAGTTTGCCGTTTCGATCGCGCAACTGGATCGCCGTGAACCCGTCCACGGGGTGATCCTCGATCCCCTGCGCAACGAAATCTATACGGCCAGCAAGGGTGACGGCGCCTTCCTCAACGATCGCCGCATCCGCGTCGGCAAGCGTGAATCGCTGGATGGCGCGATGCTGGCGACCGGTTTCGCGTATCGCGAACGCCGCCATCTCGACGCCCAGCTCGGCATGCTGCGCGAGCTGTTGAAGCGCGCCGAGGACATCCGCCGCGCGGGCTCGGCCGCGCTCGACCTCGCCTGGACCGCGGCTGGACGTCTGGACGGCTATTTCGAAACCGGGTTGAAGGCCTGGGACATGGCCGCCGGCTGCCTGCTGGTCCACGAGGCCGGCGGCCGCTACTGCGACCTGACCGGCCGCGACGGCCTGCCCGAATCGGGGAATCTCGTCGCCGCCAACCACATGCTCGCGGGCCAGATCGTCGAGGCGATCGCGCCCGCGCTGACGTCCGAGCTCAGGCGCTGAGCGTCAGTTGATGTCCTTCGTGGCCGCAAGGGCTGGCGCGTCCTGCACGGCGAGCGCCTTGCGGTAACGCTGGTACAGCAGGGCCACGCGCTTGACGTAGACCTCGGTTTCAGCGTACGGCGGTACACCGCCGTATTTCGCAACCGCGGCCGCGCCCGCGTTGTACGCCGCGGCGGCCAGCCGCACGTCGCCGTGATACGTACGCAGCAGCATCGCGAGATAGCGCGCGCCGCCGGAGATGTTCTCGGCGGGATCGAAGGCATCGCCGACCCCTAGCTCGAACGCGGTACCGGGCATCAGTTGCATCAGGCCCTGCGCGCCCTTGTACGAAAGCGCGCGCGGATTGAAGCCGGATTCGGCATGGATCACGGCGCGCAGCAGCGCGGTGTCGACGCCGCTCAACCGCGCCGCCGCGACCACGTCGCCGTGGTACGCCGTCAGGTGCAGCGGCACCGTGTTCCAGTCGATCTTCGAGTGGACGTTGCATGCGTAGCACTCGACGACATAGGTGAACAGTATTTTGGCGTCGCGGCCGCGCGCCAGCGTCGCGACGTTGGTGTACAGCACCGTGCCGTTCTTCTGCACCACGCGATACACGGCACCGGTGCGCGGCGGCTTCGGCGCGTCGGCCTCGAGCTTGAGCGGAATCGCGGCGGTCGTCGATGGCGCGGGGGCCGGCGCCGGTTGCGCCGCCGGCGACACCGCGCGCACGCCGAGCAGATCCGGCAACACGCGTCCGCCCAGGGCATCGAGGATCGCGACCGGGAACGGTTGCCACACCTGCGGGCGGACCAGCTTCTTGACCGTTAGCGCGTCGGCGTGTCCCAGTGGCGTCACCTTCAACACCGCGGGATTGGCCTCGACCGCCCTGGGCGGCGTGCCCGGCGACACCCTGGCCCGTGGCGGCGGTTCGGTGCGGCGCGCGCTCGCCTCGATGCGGCGCAACGGCGCCGCCCACGCGCCGATCTTCTCGCAATGCCGGTATCCCTCGGTATGGCTGACGTACGCCACCTCGCCCGCGGGTCCGCTGCAGCGGTACAGGACGCTCGCCGCCGCCGGACCGGCCCACGCCACTGCCAGCAGCAGCCCGCACCCCGCCATCGCGTGCAGGCCACGCAGTGGATGGATCAGGGCCCCGGCCCGCCGGCCGCCTGCCCCCTGGCCGAACATGGCATTCATGACGCCGCAGTGTACCCCGGCCGATGCCCTTGCCAAGTACGGGATTCACACTACCGGCAGGCCGCCACACCACCGGCTCCAACACATCGCCGACTCCGCGCGCCCGGCGCCGGCGACGGGATCGAAACCTCGCTAAAATGCGCGTTTCCCCGCGGTCCGCCCAACCGATGGTCGACACCCACGCCTCCGCGCCCGGCGCGTCCAAAACCGCCGCCGATACGGCACCTGGAAAGCTCTACATCCAGACCTGGGGCTGCCAGATGAACGAGTACGACTCCCGCAAGATGGAGGAAGTGCTCGCCGCCGAACGCGGCATGGTGCGCACGCGCGACATCGCCGAAGCCGACGTGATCCTCGTCAACACCTGTTCGATCCGCGAAAAGGCGCAGGAGAAGGTGTTCAGCCAGCTCGGGCGCTGGAAAGCATTCAAGCAGGCCAATCCCGACGTGCTGATCGGCGTCGGCGGCTGCGTCGCCTCGCAGGAGGGCGCCGCGATCATCGAACGCGCACCGTACGTCGACCTCGTGTTCGGTCCGCAGACCCTGCACCGGCTTCCGGACCTGATCGACGCGCGACGCGCCACCGGCACGCCGCAGGTGGACGTTTCGTTTCCCGAGATCGAGAAGTTCGACCGCCTGCCCGAACCGCGCGCCGACGGTCCGTCCGCGTTCGTGTCGATCATGGAAGGCTGTTCGAAATACTGCTCGTTCTGCGTGGTGCCCTACACGCGCGGCGAGGAGATTTCGCGCCCCTTCGACGACGTGCTGGCGGAGGTCGCCACGCTGGCCGAACAGGGGGTCAGGGAAGTCAACCTGCTCGGGCAGAACGTCAACGCCTATCGCGGGCCGATGTTCGATGGCGGCACGGCCGATCTTGCGCTGTTGATCCGCGCGATCGACCAGGTCGACGGCATCGGCCGCATCCGCTTCACCACTTCGCATCCGCTGGATTTTTCCGACTCGCTGGTCGCGGCGTACCGCGACGTCGGCAAGCTCGCGAACTTCCTGCATCTGCCGGTGCAGTCCGGATCCGACCGCGTCCTGATGCTGATGAAGCGCAACTACACCGCGGCGCTGTATCGGGAGAAGATCGCGAAGCTGCGTGCGGTCCGCACCGACATCTGCGTGTCCAGCGATTTCATCGTGGGCTTTCCGGGCGAAACCGACGCCGATTTCGCGCAGACCCTGCAGTTGATCGAGGACGTCGGTTTCGACCAGTCGTTCTCGTTCATCTATTCCAGGCGCCCCGGCACGCCGGCCGCCAACTTGTTCGACCCGACGCCCGATGCCGTGAAGCACGCGCGCCTCACGACGTTGCAGGACGTGCTCAATTTCCACGCTGCCCGGATCAGCGAGGCGATGGTCGACTCGGTGCAGCGCATCCTCGTGACCGGCCCGTCGAAGAAGAACCCGCATGAACTCACCGGCAAGACCGAGAACATGCGCCAGGTGAACTTCGCGGGAGATCCGGACTTCATCGGCCAGTTCGTCGACGTGACCATCACCGCCGCGCTGACCAACTCGCTGCGCGCCGAGCGCGTAGCGCTGGGGTGAGGGTACGGTCTTGCAAAATCCCGCGGCACCACGCATGACCCGTACCCTCATCCGGCGCTTCGCGCAAAAGAAAAAGACGGCGTTTCACGCCCCTTCTCCCGGAGGAAGAAGGGATCTGCGCCGTGTCGTTCCGCGCACATGACCGACGGCGTCGTCCAGCACGACTTCACGCTCGAACCCGACGATACCCAACGCCTCGCGAACCTGTGCGGGCCGTTCGATGAACACCTGCGCCAGATCGAGCTGCGGCTCGGGGTCGAGATCGACAACCGCGGCAACGTGTTCCGCCTGATCGGCGAAGAGGCCACGGTACGGACGGGCGAACGCGTGCTGCGCAGCCTGTACGACGCGACCGAACACGAAACGCTCAACGGCCGCATCCTCAACGTGCGCCTGTCCGAGGCCGGCGTCGACGCGCTCGCCGAAAAGCAGGCCGAGGGTGCGCAGGAAGTCGCGATCAAGGTGAAGCGCGGCATCATCCGCGGGCGCGGCCCGAACCAGATCCGCTACCTGCACGCGATCGCAACCCACGACCTCAGCTTCGGCATCGGCCCGGCGGGCACCGGCAAGACCTGGCTCGCGGTCGCGAGCGCGGTCGAGGCGCTCGAAACCGGCCGCGTGCAGCGCCTGATCCTGGTACGCCCGGCGGTCGAGGCCGGCGAGAAACTCGGGTTCCTGCCCGGCGACCTGGCGCAAAAGGTCGATCCGTACCTGCGCCCGCTGTACGACGCGCTGTACGAGATGCTGGGTTTCGACCGCGTCGCGCACCTCATCGAGCGCAGCGTGATCGAAATCGCACCGCTCGCGTACATGCGCGGGCGCACCCTCAACGATTCGTTCGTGATCCTTGACGAAGCGCAGAACAGCACCGTCGAACAGATGAAGATGTTCCTGACCCGGATCGGCTTTGGCACGACCACCGTGGTGACCGGCGACGTGACCCAGGTGGATCTTCCGCGCAGCACGCGTTCGGGGCTCCGCAACGTGATCGAGGTGCTGCGCGACATCGAGTCCATCAGCTTCACGTTCTTCACCGCCCGCGACGTCGTGCGGCACCCGCTCGTCGCGCGGATCGTGCGGGCCTATGAGAAGGCCGAAGAGCGCGAGAGCGGGAACGGGGAATCGGGAACTCGGGCGAATCAATCCGGGACTCGGGACCCGGGACTCGGGACTCGGGAAAAGCAAAACGGCCCCGTGTGAGCGCGCCGTCCTTCGGAATCCCCGCATGCCTTCCCGATCGCGCGCAAGCGCTCTTTCGAGTCCCGAGTCCCGAGTCCCGAGTCCCGAGGTTCACGTCGGCTACGCGCTGTCCCGGCGCGGCGTGCCGGCTCCCGTGAGCTTTCGCCGCTGGACCGCGGCTGCGTTGCAGGCCGCGCAGCACCGCAAGCCGGCGCTGGTGTCGATACGGATCGTCGGCGCACGCGAGGGCCACGCGCTGAACTGGCGATACT
>JBOHYX010000184.1:0-5242 GCA_050738115.1 Rhodanobacteraceae bacterium | reverse complement strand
GGATGGACGCGGTCGGATCAGTGCTGGAACTGGGCTTTGGCCCACTTCTGGTACTGCGCCTTGCTGATCGTCTTGGCGCCGCCGCTCGCGAACAGGAAATCGCTGTCGAGCGGAGGATAGGCCTTGGCCTCCGCTTCGTCGATGCGCCCGTTGTGGTTCGTATCCAACGATGAGAATGGAGGCGGCGGCCCGTAGTGCGGCGCTTCGGCCGGCATGCCGGCATGGACGGTCAGCGTTCCACCGTTGCTGCCCTGCAGGGGATATTGCGCAGTCGACTCCGTACCTTGGTAAAACTGCCCCGAGGGCTGCCCGGCTTGCGACTGCGACGGCTGCATCGGCTGCTGCGGCGGCGGAGGTGACATCGGTTGCTGGGGTTGAGGCGGGGGTGGCGGCATTTGCGCCATCGCGACGGAAGCCATGCCGGATACGGCAAGCGCAATGGCACCGGCGAGAAGCAGACGAACGGGACGAACGGTGAGCATGGGATCTCCTTTCCGACAGGCGGCGCGACGCGCCGGACTACGTGCGTTCGACCCCCATGATCGGTGCGCGGTCGTCAAGATTTTGTAATCTCGCCAGAACCGATCAGGTGGCGTTCAACTCGCCGCGCCGATCACCGCCCCGGCCGCGATACCTGATGGACGACGGGTCGAACCGCTCGATCACGAAGCCAACCGCGTGATCGCGATGGCCGTCCGGATCCACGCGCGGAATGTGCGTTCATCGGCGGCGTGATCGGAAAAGCGCGTGTCCCAAGCGGATCGGAAACGGTTGCGACAAACGGCGTCCGGGACGGCTACGCAGCCTTGCTGCGCACCGCAAGCGTCTCGAGCAGCTCGCCCGCGGCGCGCAGACGCGTGGCGGGTTCCGGTGCTTCCAGCGCGATGCGCAGCTTGTCCTGGCTGTCCAGCTTGTAGGCGCGCGGGTGCGCCTGGATCAGGCGGATGAGCGTGGCGGGATCGATGTCCGGTTTCGCGGTGAAGGTGATGCGCCCGCCACTGGCGCCAAGGTCGAGCTTCCGGATGCCGAGTGCCGCCGCGCGCAGCTTCAGGGCCGCGATTGCGAACAGGTTCTTCGTTGGTGCCGGCAACAATCCGAAACGGTCGATCATCTCGATCTGCAGGTCGCGCAAGCCATCGTCGTCGCGCGCGCTCGCGATGCGCTTGTAGAGCGTGAGGCGCGTGTGCACGTCGGGCAGGTAATCGTCCGGAATCAGTGCGGGCAGGTGCAGTTCCACGTCCGTGCCGCTGTCGCCGCCGAGCTCGAAGTCGGGCACCTTGCCCGAGCGCAGCGCGTGCACCGCGCGCTCCAGCAACTCGTTGTACAGCGCGAAACCGATCGCCTCGATCTGGCCCGACTGCGCCTCGCCCAGCAACTCGCCCGCGCCGCGGATCTCCATGTCGTGGGTCGCGAGCGTGAAGCCGGCGCCGAGTTCCTCCAGCGATTCCAGCGCGGCCAGGCGTTTTTCCGCTTCCGCGGTCATCGCTTTCCGGTCGGGCACGATCAGGTACGCATAGGCGCGGTGGTGCGAACGCCCGACCCGCCCGCGCAACTGGTGGAGCTGCGCGAGACCGAACCGGTCGGCGCGGTCGATCACGATGGTGTTGGCGGTCGGCACGTCGATGCCGGATTCGATGATGGTCGTGCACACCAGCACGTTGAAGCGCTGGCGGTGGAAATCCAGCATCGTGCGTTCGAGGTCGTGCGCGGACATCTGCCCGTGCGCGACGCGGATCCGCGCATCGGGAATGAGCGCGCCGAGCTCACGCGCGGTGCGCGCGATGGTGTCGATGGAATTGTGCAGGAAATACACCTGGCCGCCGCGCGCGAGCTCGCGCTGGAAGGCTTCGCGGACCAGCGCCGGGTCGTATTGCGCGACCAGGGTCTTGACGGCCATGCGCGCCGACGGCGGCGTCGCGATGATGGACAGGTCGCGCATGCCGCTCATGGCCATGTTGAGCGTGCGCGGAATAGGCGTCGCGGTGAGCGTCAACAGGTCGACCTCGGCGCGCAGTTTCTTCAATTGCTCCTTGTGGCGCACGCCGAAACGCTGCTCCTCGTCGACGATCACGAGGCCGAGGTCGCGGAACTTCACGTCCGGCTGCAGCAGCTTGTGGGTGCCGATCACGATGTCGAGCTTGCCGTCGGCGAGCTGCTTCACGGCATCGGCGGATTCCTTCTTCCCGCGGAAACGCGACAGCAGTTCCACCCGGATCGGGAAATCGGCGAGACGGTCGCGGAAGTTGTCGTAGTGCTGCTGGGCGAGCAGGGTGGTCGGGACCAGCACCGCGACCTGCTTGCCCGCGCTTGCAGCCGCGACGGCCGCGCGCAATGCGACCTCGGTCTTGCCGAACCCGACGTCGCCACACACCACGCGGTCCATCGGCTGCGGCGCCGCGAGATCGGCCAGCACTGCGTCGATCGCCGCCCGCTGGTCCGGCGTTTCCTCGAAGGGAAACCCTTCCGCGAAGCGCGCCAGCAACGCGCGGTCGAAGTCGATCGCATTGCCTCGCCGTGCGGCGCGTTGGGCGTGGATCGCCAACAGTTCGGCGGCCGCGTCGCGCACCTTTTCCGCCGCCCTGCGCTTGGCGCGTTCCCATGCCTCGCCGCCCAGCGAGTGCAGCGGCGCATGTTCGTCATCCGCCCCGCTGTAGCGGCTCACCAGCGCGAGCTGCGCTACCGGCACGTACAGCTTGTCGCCACGTGCATACTCGATCGCGAGGAATTCGCCCGGCATGCCGCCGACGTCCAGCGTGACCAGGCCCAGATAGCGGCCGACCCCGTGGTCGACGTGCACGATCGGCGCGCGGATCGCAAGTTCGGTGAGGTCGCGCAGGATCGCTTCCGGATCGCGTTCCACAACATCGTGGCGACGGCGTTCGCGGTGCGCGCGCTCGCCGGCGAGTTCACGCTCGGTGAAGAGCGTGAGCGCGGGCGATGCGAGCGAAAAGCCGCGTTCCAGCGGCGCGACGGTGATGAACGGTGCTCCCTCTCCCCCTGCGGAAGCAGCAGGGGGAGAGGGTGTGAAAGCCGCGAAGGCGCGCCATGATTCCACGACGCGTGGCTGGAGTTGCGCCCCGGCCAACTGCTCCAGCAGCGCTTCACGCCGCCCCGGGGAGTCGGCGGCGATCAGCACGTGCCGCTGGGGGTTCGCCTCCAGCCACGCCCCGAGCCGCGCCGGGATTCCGCCGCCCGCATTCCCGCCGACTGAAAGATCCGGGGGCACCTGCGTGCCGGTGTCGGCGGCGCGCGCGTCGCCCGTGCCAGTCAGGTCGATGCGCAACACCTGGTTCAGGCGTTCACGCAGCGACTGCGGTGGCAGGTACAGCTCCGCGGGCGGCAGGACCGGGCGCTCGATGTCGTGCGCACGCTGGTCGTAGCGATCCGCGGCCTGCGTCCAGAACCGCTCGGCGGTATCCAGCGCGCCGTTGCCGACCACGAACAATGCGTCGCCTTCGAGATAGTCGAACAGCGTTTCGGTGGCCTCGAAAAACAGCGGCAGGTAGTACTCGATGCCGCCCGGCGTCACGCCCTGCTTCATGTCCTGATACAGCGGGCAGTGCCGCACGTCGATCGGGAAGCGCTCGCGCAGGCGGTCGCGGAAGGCGCGCATCGCCTCGTCGGTGAGCGGGAACTCGCGCGCAGGCAGGAGGTTCACCGCGTCGACCTGGTGCAACGAGCGTTGCGTGTCGGGATCGAACGCGCGGATCGATTCGATCGCATCGTCGAACAGCTCGATGCGGTACGGCTCGGATGCGCCCATCGGAAACACGTCGAGCAGCGCGCCCCGCACCGCGAATTCGCCGTGCTCGCCGACCTGCGGCACGTGGCGATAGCCGCAGGCCTCGAGGCGCCGCTGTTCCGCGGCGAGGTCGAGGCGTTCGCCGCGCGCCACCGCGAGGCCACTGCCCGCGATGTGCGTGCGCGGCGCGAGGCGCTGCATCAGCGTCGCGATGGGTACCACCAGTACGCCCTTGCGGGTCGCCGGCAGGCGGTACAGCGCGTCGATACGTCGCGACACCAGTTGCGGATGCGGCGCGAACAGGTCGTAGGGCAGGGTTTCCCAATCCGGGAAGTGCAGGACCGGGAGTCCGTCCGCGAAAAACCCGAGATCCTCGCGCAGCGCGCGCGCGGCGCGGCTGTCTGCCGCAACCGCGACCACGACCCCGTCGCGCGCACGCGCGGCCTCGGCGAGCAGCAAGGCCGACGAGGAACCCGCGGGCTCGCGCCAGTCGCGGCGTTGGCCAGGCGTGTGGGGCAGTGGCGGCAGGGGAATGGAAATGGGGTTCATGGATCCGTCAACACAAGACAAAACGCTGCCGACGCCGCATGGCGCCAGCAGAAACCACGCGCCAATTTTACCAGCGGGCAGCCGGTGTCAGGGTTTGAACCGGACCGTCTTCAGCGACAGGTCCGTCGCGAAGGGGATGATGGAGCCGCCCAGATCCCGGCACAGCCTGAGCATGCGCGTATTTTCCGCGCTCACACAGCCCGTGACCGCCGTGATCCCGCGACGGTGCGCCTCGGCGAGCAGCCGCGCCATCAGGCGCCTGCCGAGACCGAGGCCCGAGACAGCCTTGCCGACGATCAGCCCGAATTCTGCTTCGCGCGCATCGGGCGGCTCGATGTGCAGGTCGGCGACCGCACGGATTTCCCCGCCGTCATCGATCACGAATGCAACCAGCCGCTCGGGATCGAGCTCGCGCACCTGGGCGACGATCGAGCGCGGCAGCTCGCGCGCGTATTCCAGGAAGCGGAACCGGATCTCGTCGACCGTCAGGCGCCCGAACGCGCGCTCGAGCGCGTCGAGGTCATCCTTGCGCAGCGCCCGCATCGTGAATTCCCGGCCGTCGTCCAGCCGGATCGTTTCCGACGACTTCATCTTGAACAATCACCTTATCCGGCCGCCCACCCCGACGCCGACGCCGAAGCTGATGTTGGGATGGCCCTGGCGCATCTCTTCGGGCGTCCAGCGGTGCATTGCCTGGCTGTGCACCAGCGGGAAGGTGTAGTTGGCATCGCCCACCATGCCGCCGCGGGCGCCGTCCAGCGTGCCGCGCAGCGTGATCGGCGAACCCGGGGGGAAGTTCAGGGGTTCAACGAACCCGGACACCACCGCGACGAAGCGGCCGATCGCCGGCTGGTTCAGGCGCGGTCGTTGCGAGGAGTCGAGCGGATAGGCGAGGACCTCGATGTTGGTGTGCTCGGCGCGGTTCTGCACCGAAACCACGGTGCCGCCCCA
>JBOHYX010000183.1:0-5243 GCA_050738115.1 Rhodanobacteraceae bacterium | reverse complement strand
CTTGGCCAAGTGCGCGAGCTGGCGCTTGTGGGCGATGTGCGAGGGCGTGCGCCGCACCTCGCCGATCTCATCGCGCACGTCTTCGGGCAGCGCCATCGGGTCGAGCCGTGCAGGAGGGAGCTCCGATAGTTTCGTTGCCAGCGCCAGCACGTCCAGCGCCTCGCGGCGGCGCGCGCTGCGGCTGGGGCGTTCGCTATCGTCTTCCGGGGTGTCGCTCATGGGCGTGGAGACCGGTTGTGCCTGAAACGGAGCGTGAAGTGAATGCGGACATTGTGACAGCCGATGCCGGTACGGCCGAGCTCGAGCGCCTGGCCGGCCTGGCCGAAGACGTGATCCGCCGCGCGCGGGCGGCGGGCGCCTCGCAGGCGGAAGTGGCGGCCAGCGTCAGCACAGGACTGTCCGTGAACGTGCGGTTGGGCGAGGTGGAAACCGTCGAGCGCACCCGCGACCGTGGGTTCGGGCTGACGGTGTACTTCGGCCAGCGCAAGGGCAGCGCGTCCACGGCCGACCTGAAGCCGGACTCGATCGAGGCCACGCTTGCGCAGGCCTGCGCGATCGCGCGGTATACCGAGCCCGATCCGTGCGCGGGCCTGGCCGAAGCGGCCCTGATGCAAACCGATTTTCCCGATCTGGACCTGTGGCATCCCTGGCAGCTCGACGTCGCCGGCGCGATCGGGATCGGTCGTGCGGTCGAGGCCGCCGGCCGCAGCCACGCGGCGATCAGCAATTCGGAAGGCGCCGGTGTCGACCGCGGCGACGTGCTGGCGGTGTACGCCAATTCGCACGGCTTCGTCGGTTGCGAACGCGGCACGCATCATTCGATTTCCTGTTCGTTGATCGCCGGCACGGGCGATGCGATGCAGCGTGACGGCTGGTATGAATACGTGCGGGATGCCGATTCGTTCCCGACGCCGGAGTCGATCGGGACCAAGGCCGCCGAGCGCGCGGCGGCGCGGGTCGGCGCGCGCAAACTTGCGACCCGCGCGTGCCCGGTGCTGTTCGCGCCCGAGGTCGCGCGCTCGCTCGTCGGGCATCTCGTCGCCGCGGCGAGCGGCGGCGCGTTGTACCGGCACGCAAGCTTCCTGCTCGACTGCGCGGGCAAGCCGGTCTTGCCGGCGTTCGTCGACATCGTCGAACGGCCGCTGTTGCCGCGCGGCCACGCGTCGTCCGCGTTCGACGCCGAGGGTGTCGCGACGCACGAAGCGCCGCTCATCGAAGCGGGCGTGCTTCGGCATTACGTGCTGGGAAGCTATTCGGCGCGCAAGCTCGGCCTTCGGACCACTGCGAATGTCGGCGGCGTACACAATCTTGCCGTCGCGCCGGGGTCGATCGAGGGCGCCACACCGGGTTTCGATGATCTTTTGGCCGAGCTGGGAACGGGCCTGCTGGTCACCGAGTTGATCGGCCAGGGCGTGTCGATCGTGACCGGCGACTACTCGCGCGGCGCGGCGGGTTTCTGGGTCGAGAACGGCGCCATCGCGTATCCGGTCGAAGAGATCACGATCGCCGGCAACCTTCGCGACATGTTCATGGACGTGCGCGCGGTCGGCACGGATGTCGACCCGCGCTCTTCGATCCTGACCGGATCGATCCTGGTGGGGTCCATGACCGTCGCCGGCGCGTGACGCGCGCTTCCGTTGCGCTCCGGCGCGCCTCGTTCAGGCTGGCTGGGATTCAGTGGGCGCGTTGCGGGGCGCTTGACAGGCGTCCGCGGGTCCATGAGAGTCATTCCGCGGTCCGTCCCGTCCATCACTGATTTGAGGGAGGTTGGCGATGAGCGTTCCACCGGAATCCGCAACACCCGAACCGTCTTCTTCATACACGCAACCCCCGCCGCCGCCCGCCGGCGCACCGAGCGCGGAAGAACGTCAGTGGGCGATGTTCGCCCACCTTTCCGCCTTCCTCGGCGGTTTGCTGACGGGATGGTGGGGCGGCTGGGGTTGGTTCCTCGGCCCCTTGATCATCTGGCTCCTGAAGAAGGACACCCTGCCGTTCGTGAACGACCAGGCCAAGGAAGCGCTGAACTTCAACATCACGGTCGCGATCGTGTACGTGATCCTGTGGGTTTTGACCGTCGCCTCGTTCGGGATCGGCCTCTTGCTTACCGCGCCGCTGATGGCCATCGTCGGGATCGCCGCGCTGGTGTTCATCATCATGGGCGCGATCAAGGCCAACGAAGGGGTGGCGTACCGCTACCCGTTCGCATTGCGGCTGATCAAATGACCGTCCGCGCGCCCGTTGCGGCGACGCGGGCGGGCGCGCGTTTCACGTTCGGCACCGTTCCGTCACGCGGGACGCCGCGTGGGCGCGTCAAGCCTCGTCTTCGGTCGAGAACGGTTGCGCCGATTCCGGGTGTTCGGGATCGAGCAGCAGCTTGACGCGGGCGTCCGCCTGCTCGAGCGCCGCCTGGCAACTGCGATACAGCGCGACGCCGCGCTCGAATGAACGCAGCGAGTCGTCGAGGCTCAGCTCGCCACCTTCCATCCTCGCGACCAGCGCCTCGAGTTCGGAGAGGGATTGTTCGAACTGCGCGACGGGCGATCCCTCGAGTGCGACCGTTTCCGGTTTGGGTGCGGGCTTGGGCATGCGTGCAAGCTAGCGCAGCCGCCCGCGCGAAGCAATCGACGCGCGGCAGAGTGTGCTTGCAACTTTCCGGCCGGTCGATGAAAATTGCCGGCTCGCCGTGGTGGACGTAGCTCAGCTGGTTAGAGTCCCGGATTGTGATTCCGGTTGTCGTGGGTTCGAATCCCATCGTCCACCCCATTTTTGAGGACGTTCCGTTACGATGAACCGGCTTTTCCCGATGTCGCGGTTGTACCTGGCCCTCTTCCGCAAGCGGGAGAGGGGAACGATAAGTGTCGTGCTTCGCACGACGACGTTATTTGATTGAAGCGGGCCGTTAGCTCAGTTGGTAGAGCAGGAGACTCTTAATCTCTTGGTCGTAGGTTCGAGTCCTACACGGCCCACCAATTCAATCAATCAGTTACGTTGTTTTTCGGCCGTTGCGCTGTTCCGCAAAATGGCATCTGTTCCGCAATCCGGCTCCGGCGCGCGGTGTTTCGTCGGTGCGACCCGGTCGCCGCGGCGGTTGCGAATGTAGATTTCCGTGGTCTTGATCGAGCGGTGTCCGAGCTGGCGCTGCGCGTGCTGCAGGTCCGTCGCGTCGCTGGTGTCGGTGCCGGCCTTGGCGCGCAGATCCCGAAACTGATACGCCGACTTTGCCACGCCGGCCAGCCGGCGGGCCTTGTCGAAGCGGTAGCGCAGCGCGTCCCGCCGGAGCGGTCGCCCGCGCTCGTCCACAATCAAGTCGGTGCAGTGCAGCACATACCCGCGCTTGCGGGCCCGGATGCGTGCCAGCAACAGCCCGAGCTCGTCGGTGTCCACGAACGCGATCCGGAGCTTCGCGCCAGTCTTGCCCTGGCCGACGTGCAGCACGTGTTCGCGCACGTCTTGCTCGCGCATGCGCAGGACGTCGGCCGGGCGCTGGCCGGTCAGATAGGCAAGGTCCAGCGCGTCGCGTAGCGGCGGGTCCGCCTGGTCCCACACCGCCGCGAATACATCGTCCTCGACGTACACGTCGCGCGGATGCTCCGGATTGCCATTGACCCCGCGGCATGGGTTCGGCTGGTTGGTGTACCCCTGCCGGCGCGCCCAATTCCAGATATGGGAAAGCAGCGCGCGCTCACGGTTCGCCGCGATCGGTGCGCCCCGGCGCCAGCGCATGTATTGATGAACATGCTGCGCTTCGATGGCGGCAAGCGGGCACGGTGGATCGTCGAAGAACACCAGCAGCCGCGCGAGCTCGTGATGGTTTTTCCGCTGCGTCCCGGGTGCTTTCTTCGGGACTTCCTCGGCACGGTAGCGGTCGGCCACGTAGCGGAACGTCAGCACCGCGGGCACGTGCTCGGGCGACTCGCCTTCGCGCTTCGCCCATTCAGCGATAGCCTTCGCGTAGTCGCACCCAAGCGCTTCCTCTCGCCTCGGCTTGCCGCCGTGGTCGTAGTAGTACCAGGTCTTTCCGTGGCGCTTGCGAAGCCGCAGGCGCGGCACCGCGCCGGGATGATTCGGGCGCCTCCCCATATTCACGCGACCTTGTTCGACTTCCACTGCGCCTGATCTTGCGCCATATTGCCGGCGCCATCAAGCGCGCGCCACAGCACCACCGGCGCGCCGTCCGGGTCCAGGTAGTGCCTGACCCCGTTGTTTTGCAGCCAGCGCCGTTGCTTGGCCCTGTGCGTTGATCCACACAGGTCGGCAACCTCGCGCCGCGACAGGCGAATGCGCGGACTGGCGCTCATGCCTTCATTCCTGCGCCTGCCTGGATAGTCGCACAGTCACGCGTCGTCCCACGGCTGCGGTTCCGTGTCGCCGCGGACGTATAGTGGGTGCTTCGGGCTCCCATCCTTCTCTAGCTGCGACATCACTCATCCTCCTGCTTCGGTGCGGCGGCGAGCATGGCGTTCTCGATGTGCAGCTCGCATTGGCTCGTGGACTGCCTGAAGGGGCCGAGCGCGGTCATGATTGGGGCGATCCCATCAGCCCGAAGACGAAGGCGCTCCAGCGTGCGGCGCAGTCGCGCCAGAACGACTCGTTTTCAAAATCGCCGCGTTCGTGGGCTGCGTGCGCGCTGACCAGCGAGGCTTCGCAATAGCGTGCGCATTCCGCAACGTGGTTGCGAATGATGCGTTGCATGAACGGCTCGATCATGGCTGACCTCGCAGCATCCAGATGAGTGCGAACACCAGCAGCAGGGGTGACGCGGTGGCGATGGCACCCAACGCGAACCAGCGGGCTTTCAGGGCTTCGACCTGGGCGCGCGTGAACGTCAGCCGCAGCACGGCCATGGGTGGGTGCGGGTGCGGCGGGTGCGCGTGATGCTTGCGGTGCGCGCGGGCCGCGTGCAGCCGCCGTGCATCGTCTGCGCGCTCTTCCTCGACCATGTAGCGGTCGGCCAGGGTGCCCTCGAAGCGGCGGAACAGGTGCCAGCGACGTGCCCAGTTCGGCGGCTGGCCGGCGACGGGATGCTCGCGCGCGTTCATGCGGCACCGCCTGTGTAGATCTGCTTGTTCATCCGAACCCCTTCGGTTTGTGTCGTTCCAGAATACTGGAATCATACAACGCACTCAACCAGTATTGTGGAAAACGCGCGCGCGACACTGACGACGGACCCGACAAGGGCAGGGTGATGCGATCGAACCGGGGCGGCGGGTGGATGGGGTGGGCGCTGCTGTGCGGCGTGCCGG
>JBOHYX010000182.1:0-5250 GCA_050738115.1 Rhodanobacteraceae bacterium | reverse complement strand
CATTATCCAGCCGCTGCGTTCCGTTCAATCGGTCGAGCGCGGTTTCGTCCCGGCCAAGGCGCACGCCGAGCCGCGGAATCGATGCAGCGATCTCCTTGTAAATCAATAGGCTGCAATCAGAACGCGCCTGGCTTTCCACGATCGGAACTCGCGTTCGGTGCAGCGCGGGAAAACTGTTCGTGCGCGCATGGACAAAGGTTGACCTGATTAGCGACAAGGCTCAGCTCGCGTTGCACTCACGGAACCGAGAGAATCTCGTCATTCCGGGGCCGTCGCCAGCTTCATCGGCGGCGGAACCCGGAATCCAGCTCTCGTTCCGTGCGGATGAGGAGCTGGATTCCGGGTTCGGCCTGCCAGAAGCCGCAGGCCGCCCCGGAATGACCATATGTAGCTGAGGATCATCACTAATCAGGAAGGCCAACCGAGTCGCGGTGGCACGTCATTGCGGCCGCCGCGCGCAGATCCGGCTGCGCATCGCGGGTCGTGCGCCGTCGACGAGGCCGTGCTCATAGACGATGGTTTGCAGGCCGCCAGCCACGGTCGCATCCGGCAGTTCGCCGGGGCGCAGCAGGAACTCGGGGTTGCGGGGGCGCCCGAAGCGCTCCTGGCCCGACGCAAACGTCGCGTAGATCAACACGCCGCCCGGCGCGACGGATGCCACGATGTCGGGCAGCAGTGGCCGCCACAGGTAATTGGTCACGATCACGCCGGCAAAGCGCGCGCCGGGCAGCGGCCACGGACCCGCTTCGAGGTCGGCCTCGAGCAGCGCAAGACGCGGGTCGTCGCGCAGGTCTGCGAGGCCTGAAATGTCACGGTCCACCGCGGTCACCGAATGGCCCCGGCCCAGCAGCAGGCGTGTGTGGCGGCCATGCCCGCACGCCACGTCGAGCACGCAGCCGCCGGCGGGAATCTTGTCCGCGAAGCGGATGACCCACGGCGAAGGCGCTGCCAGGCCGCCGGGCATACCAGTGTCGGTATGGGTCATGGGCATGATTCCTCGGCTGCGACACACGGCGTGCCGCCGCACCCGTGGGGTTGGAACGTCTCCGCTGCGCTCGATCGCGTCGCCACGATGTCGTGCGCCCGGGCCGCTGCTACGCTGCCCGAAGGTATTACGGTCCGTGGCAACGTCGCATCGGCGCGCACGCCGGTGCGGCAGGCGAAAGGAGGACGTACATGGCGAAAGTGAGCGTACGCTACATCGTGGACGATGTGGACAGCGCGATCGGGTTCTACACGGAGCACTTCGGCTTCAGCGTCGTCATGCATCCGGCGCCCGCATTTGCGATGCTCGACTGCGGCGATCTGCGCCTGCTGCTCAGCGCCCCGAATCCCGAGGGCGGTGGTGGAAAGGCGATGCCGGATGGCACGAAGCCCGAACCGGGCGGCTGGAACCGGATTTCGCTGCAAGTCGAGGACCTCGGGACGCTTGTCGAAACCCTGCGGAAGAAGCACGTCCACTTCCGCAACGAGATCGTTCATGGCATCGGCGGGAATCAGATACTCGTGGAAGATCCCGCCGGCAACTGCGTCGAGCTGTTTGAGCCGAAACGGGGCTGACGTGGCGCGGGCCGCGACCGGCTCCGTGGCGGCCTCGCGCCGCACGAGCGTCAGCGCGAGGACCGGGCCCCATCCGGCTGCCGTTACCGACCCATGGCTCGTCCGGGCATGGTCGGCTGGCTCCGCGCCCGCATTGAGTCGGTGCGCGCCATCTGCGCGTTGATGTCACGGCGGCGTTCGGTCGCCGCGCCTTCGCTTCAACCGTAGCCAGCGTTGCTGCGCCGACAATGAGCGAGGATCGTGCTCGCCGTGGCCAGCCGCGTATCCTGTTCATTTTGCAAGGTGCAAATCCATGGAGATCATCGTCATCGGTGCGACGGGAACCATCGGTTCGGAGGTCGCACGGCAGCTCGCGGCGCGCGAGCATCGGGTGGTCCATGCGAGTCGCGGTGGTGAGGTCAAGGTCGACATCGACGATCCCGCGACGATCCGCGCGATGTTCGTGAAGGTCACGGACGCCGACGCCGTGATCTGCTGCGCGGGCAACGCCGCGTTCAGGCCGTTCGCCGCGTTGACGGACGCGGATTACGACCTCGGCTTGCACAGCAAGCTCATGGGGCAGGTGGCGCTCGCGCGGATCGCGAAGGACCGCCTGCGCGATCGTGGGTCGATCACCCTGACCGCGGGCGTTCTCGCCACGCAGCCGATACCCGGAAGCGCATCGATATCACTTGTCAACGCCGGCGTCGAAGGCTTCACGCGCGCGGCGGCGCTCGAAATGCCGCGCGGGATCCGCATCAACGTGGTGAGCCCGCCCTGGGTCGCGGAGACGCTGGCGAAGCTTCACATGCACGCTGACGTCTCGCTGCCGGCGCTTGAAGTCGCCAAGGCGTACGTGGCCGCGGTGGAAGGTTCGCAACAAGGTACGGTCCTGCACCCGGGCCGATGCGGCTGAGGCGTGCCGACCGGGCCCGCGGGCCCATATTTTTCGATCCGGTAGTTGAGACTCGCGCGGTTGCCCGTGGTCGCGTTCTCCGCCTCGAATTGCAGGAACCGGTTGATGGTGTAGCGCAGGGTGATGACCTGGCCCGGCGTGAACAGGCCGACCCGTAGCTCAGGAACAGCGTGGGCGAGAGATATTTGCCAGCCGTGATCGCAGATCCGCCCAGCGCTTCGCTGGATGACATGTCGGCTTCGAGGCCCAGCCGCGAGCCGATCGACTTGGCGATGCGGTTGCCCGCGAGGCCACCCAGCGCCTGCGCAGCGGCGTTCACTGAAGACCGCGCGACACGTACGGCGACGGGTCAGGGATGCGCGACCACGAACCATATGATCACCGGGAAGAAATTGAAGGTCGCGTGCAGCCTGATCGAAGGCCACAGCGAACACGCGCGGACCCGCAGCCAATCGAGTGTCAGACCTACCAGAACGATCTCGGGTATGGGATACCATGCGGACGCGAAGTCCGGGAGGTGCGCGCAACCGAAGACCACCGCGCTCACCGGGATCGCCCAGCCGACGCCGATGCGGCTGGACAGCCCGGACAGCAGCACGTCGCGGAAATTCAGTTCCTCGACGAGCGGCGCCCCACGCACACCACCATCACGGCCATCGGCACCCGCATCCCCAGGGGCGCCGCGTTCGCCATCACGACGACGTTCTGCTGGACGGGGTGGCTGCCCGCGAGGGCGTGCGTCAGCAGGCTGCCGAGAAGCAGCACCAGCACGGCAAGCACCACCGCCCCGGGATAGGCAAGTTTGTTGGGGGTGGCGCAAGGCCAAGCCCGGGAAGCTGGCCGCGCCCCTACAGGGCGGGCCACAGGCGATGCACGGCAATGGTGGTAATCGCGGCGGCCGCCGCAACGGTGACCACGACCACGATGACCTGGACGTCCGGGTTCGCCCGCATCAGGTGCATGACGGCGTGGGTGTCGAGCCGGCATTCCGCGCGCCGCCTTCAGCACTGTAGCAGCGGACAAGCCGCGCTCCGGGCTCGGGTTGCGCTCGGCAGCCGCAACGCGCGACCTCAATGACCCGGTCAACGGCGACCGACCTCGTTGCGTGCTCCGCCAGGTGCCTGCTTGTTTCGGGTTATCGTCAACACCTGATTGAGCAAATCCCCTCTTGACACCGACGGACGGAGCGGCGGTTGCGTCCGTGACTTGCGCCGCGCCGCCGTTTACCGAGGCCCGGGAGGCGACGAATGGACACCGCTGTCGGAGGGATCGCGCCGTTCGTCTGCGACGCGCTGCCGCGCCGCGTTTGGTTTGGACCCCACTGCGGGTGGCAGAAGCTCAACCCCGAGGTCAAGCGCCTGCAGGCACAACGCGTGCTCCCGATCGTCGGCGCGCACGAGCGCGCGGTCGCAAAGGAACGGGTGGCGTCGCTCGCGGACAAGCACGTCGCGACGTTCGATCGCGGGCGTGCCCACGTTCCGGCAGAACCGCGGTCGGTTCGATGCGGACCCGGAAGGCGCTACACTCTCTGGGCGGTCGAGCCTATGCCGTATCCGACTCGACACTCCGTGCTACGTGACGCACGACCACTTCGCGGAACCCGCCCACGGTCGAGTCGGATCGCCGCCGCCGTCGGTCAGAACAGTCGTGCGGGTCACGCGCGTACCATGTTTCGCCCGGCCGCGCCCATGGCGCGGGTCCCGACCCCAAGCCGCTGTTGCTGGAGTCTGGCGATCAATTTCGGTCACGCGGTATGCTGAAGCATGGGCCTCAGCAGCCGGTTGTTGTACGCAGATGAAATCGTGACGGTGCGGCACGTGTGCTGCTGCCCGCACGACCATGTCTGCGGTGGTCCGGAGGCGACGCCCGCTCATGTCATTGCTTTCCCGCTGCAAGGCGTGTTCGTCAAGCACCTTGACGACGGCCGCGAAGTGGTGGCGCACCCGGGGCAGGCCGTGTTCTTCAATTCCGGTGAATGCTATCGTGTCAGTCACCCACTCGGCGGCGACGATTGCTTCGTGCTGGAACTGCCGGAATCGTTGTTGCGCGAAATCTTGCGCGTGCACGACCCGCGCTCAGCCGAGCGCAAGTCATCGCCTTTCCAAGCCAGTCACGTGCAGCTCTCCGGGCCGGCGTTGTTGCGCCAGCGCGCCTTGCGCCGGAACGTGCGTGCAACATGTACCGCGTTGGCGATCGAGGAGCGCGCGTTGGAACTGGTCGCGGACGCGTTGTCGGCGACACCCGCACGCGAGTCGTGCGGTGTACGTGGGCGGCTTGCCGCACGCCGCCGCCGCGAACAAGTGAGTGCAATCACCGTGCTGCTTGCATCGGAGCCTGCGCGGCCGTGGACGCTGGATGAGCTTGCGCGCGAAGTACACGGCTCGCCGTTCCACCTCGCCCGGGTCTTTCGCGGCGAGCAGGGTTCATCCATCCATCAATACCTGCTGCACGTGCGGCTGACCTATGCGCTCGACGCCGTGCTCGATTCCGGCGCGCCCCTGACCACCATTTCGCTGGATGCAGGTTTTGCCACGCCCAGCCACTTCGCGGCTGCCTTCCACGCGCGCTATGGCGTCGCGCCTTCCAGCTTGCGGCGCAGCCTGCGCACCGCCACTGCGCGTGAACTGCGCAGGATTTCGACAGCGGCGAACGGCACCCTGCCTTAACCTGAATGGCACTTACTTTAGCCGGTCGGCATTTGGTGCCGCGCGTAAGCGCTTAGGTCTGAAGGCAAGAAGGAGTTGGCTGGCCCAAGGGCCGATAGGATGGTTGTGTTCGATGCACCCAGACCATCG
>JBOHYX010000181.1:0-5258 GCA_050738115.1 Rhodanobacteraceae bacterium | reverse complement strand
GTCGAGACCCACGTCGACCAACCTCGTTGCATGCCGCGTCACGCCTGCATTAGCGCCATCCGCATGCAGCGAACTGCGCATAGTTGCGATCTGCGCATAGGGGCCGGTAACGGCCGGTCCATGCGGCGGGGTCAACCCGGAGGCTTGCGGCGTTGGCGATCACCGCCAAGACCCTGATCGCGTCCATGCACCAGCGCCAACGCCTGAGCGCGCAATCCAAACGTCGCGTGCAAATCAACCGCAAGCTCGAGGCCGCGGCGCGCGCGTATGCCGGCGCGCCGGCGGTGTAGGGCGGCAGTCGTCAAGGATTGGTTGACAGCTCTCCGTGCCAAAATCCGTTCCGCAATTTGCGGGCGATCCTTGTAGAATGCGCCTTCCGGCGGTGGATAACTCCCAACTTTGCGGAACGTAAATAGGTGTAACCAATTGAATATATGGGCATTGCCGTGAGACTCTTAATCTCTTGGTCGTAGGTTCGAGTCCTACACGGCCCACCATTTTTTTCCGAACCCGTGCTCCACACCCTTTGCCTTCTCCCCGCAGGCGGGAGGTGTGAACACCGCGAGGGAACGGTCAGCGTCGTGCTTCGCACGACAACTTGTTTGCTTGAAGCGGGGCGAAAGTGGCGGAACTGGCAGACGCGCTGGATTTAGGATCCAGTGGGGCAACCCGTGCGGGTTCGAGTCCCGCCTTTCGCACCACGGAGCTCCAACGCCGACGGATGGCGCCCGCGCGAAGCGCAAAGGCGCGTTCCGGTGCACGGGGCGCCACGTATACGCAAGACCGCAGCGAACAGCAGGAGCTTAAATGCAAGTGTCCCTGGAAAACGTCGGCAAGCTCGAGCGCAAGCTGACCGTCAAGTTTCCCGCCGAACAGTTCGAATCGAAGGTGCGCCAGCGCATCTCGGAACTCGGCCGCAGCGTGCGCCTCAAGGGCTTCCGCCCCGGCAAGGTGCCGGTGAAGGTCATCGAGCAGCGTTACGGCGAACAGGTGCGCGGTGAAGCCCTCTCGGACCTGGTCAGCAGCACCTTCCGCGAAGCGGTCCAGCAGCAGAACCTGCAACCGGTCGCCAATCCCAGCATCGACACCGACGGCAAGCCCAAGGACGGGGAGATTGCCTATACGGCCACGTTCGAGGTGATGCCGGATCTGCCGATGGTGGACATGGCCATCCTCAGGATCGACCGGCCGAAGGCCGAGGTCGGCGAAGCCGACATCGACGCGATGATCGAGACGCTGCGCGCGCAGCGCCGCGTGTTCGAGAAAGTGGCGCGTGCCGCGACCGATGGCGACATGGTGATCGTCGACTATGCGGCGCAGGCGGCCGATTTCCGGCATCCCGCCGAGGGCCGTGAGCGCGCGGCGGCGGTGCTGGGTGGCAACACCGCGCTGGCCGTTTTCGACGGTGCGCTGAAGGATCATGCCGCGGGCGAGGACATCACGTTCGACGCCGAATTTCCGCCGACCTTTCCGATTCCGCAGCTTGCCGGCAGGCAGGCGAACGTGGAGTTGCACATTGGCGAGGTGCAAGCGCCGCACGCGCCGGAGGTCGATGCGACATTCATACGCAATTTCGGTATTGCCGACGGTGCGCTGGAAACGTTCCGCACGGAGGTTCGCGCGAATCTCGAGCGCGAACTCGAGAATGCGGTGCGTGGACGCCTGCGCAACGAGGTCGGCAGCAAGCTCGCCGCAGCCTACGCTGACGTCGAGGTGCCGAAGGTGCTGGAAACCAGGGAAGCCGAAGCGCTGGTGCGCAGCGCGATGCCGAATCTTTCCGGCGAGGCGGCCTTGCCGCCCGAGGCGCTGGAGGCTGCGCGCCCGATCGCGCGTCAGCGCGTGATCGCGGGCCTGCTGCTGCGCCAGATCGCGCAGAGCAACAATCTTCGCGTCGACGCCCGCAAGGTGAACGAGCGGATCGCCAAGATCGCGTCGACCTACGAGGAGCCCGAGCAGGTTGTTGAACTCTACCGCAACAATCCCCAGATGATGGACAACGTCAGGACCTCGGTGCTCGAGGACCAGGTTTCCGAATGGGTGGCCGACCACGCCGACGCCACGGAAGTCAGCCTGAGCTTCGACGAAGTGATGCACCCGCAGAGACCGACGGCCTGATCCCGTCCAGCACCGGAGAACACCATGCAGCGCGCTGAAACCCGCGAAATCCGCGATCTCGGCCTGGTCCCGATCGTCGTCGAGCAGACGGCGCGGGGCGAACGTTCCTTCGACATCTACTCGCGGCTGCTGAAGGAACGCATCATCTTCCTGGTCGGCCCGATCGACGACAACGTCGCCAATCTCGTGGTCGCCCAGATGCTGTTCCTCGAGTCGGAAAATCCCGAGAAGGACATCCAGTTCTACATCAACAGTCCGGGTGGCGTGGTCTCTTCGGGCCTCGCGATCTACGACACCATGCAGTTCGTCAAGCCCGACATCAGCACCATGTGCGTGGGGCAGGCCGCGAGCGCGGCGTCGCTGCTGCTGATGGCCGGCACCAAGGGCAAACGCTACGCGTTGCCGAATTCACGCATCATGATCCACCAGCCTTCGGGCGGCGCGCAGGGGCAGGCCACCGACATCGAGATCCATGCCAGGGAAATCCTGTACCTGCGGGGGCGACTCAACGACATCTATGCCAGGCACACCGGCAAGACCATCGAGGAGATCGCGCACGACATGGAGCGCGACCGCTTCATGAGCGCGACCGAGGCCCGGGACTACGGCATGATCGACGCGGTGTTCGCGCGGCGCGCCGACGAGTCGGTGAAGTCGGCCTAGAGACGCTTGTCGCAACACCCGGATTTTTCGACCGTTTTCTTGCCATTTCGCGCCGCGGGCGCGGGCTGCGCGCGGGGTCCGCTGTGTTATGCTGCAGGCGGCAGCGGGATTTGTCCGTGCATGGCAAGACTGATCACCGGAGTACGAGATGAGTGAGGACCGCCTTGGCCGCGGCAACGAAGGCGGCAAGATCCTGTATTGCTCGTTCTGCGGGAAGAGTCAGCACGAGGTCCGCAAGCTGATCGCGGGCCCGAGCGTGTTCATTTGCGATGAATGCGTCGAGCTGTGCAACGACATCATCCGCGAGGAGCTCGAGGAAAAGGCGGCGTCCGGCCACACGCAGTTGCCGAAACCGCGCGAGATCATGGAGACGCTCGACCAGTACGTGATCGGGCAGTCGCGCGCAAAAAAATCCCTGGCGGTGGCGGTGTACAACCACTACAAGCGGATGGAATCGCGCGCCAAGAAGGACGACGTCGAGCTCGCGAAGTCCAACATCCTGCTGATCGGCCCGACCGGCTGCGGCAAGACGCTGCTGGCGGAAACGCTGGCGCGGCTCCTGAACGTGCCGTTCACCATCGCCGATGCGACGACGCTCACCGAGGCGGGCTACGTCGGCGAGGACGTCGAGAACATCATCCAGAAGCTGCTGCAGAAGTGCGACTACGACGTCGAAAAGGCGCAGTCGGGCATCGTGTACATCGACGAGATCGACAAGATCTCGCGCAAGAGCGAGAACCCGTCGATCACCCGCGACGTATCGGGCGAGGGCGTGCAGCAGGCGCTGCTGAAGCTCATCGAGGGCACCATCGCCTCGGTGCCGCCGCAAGGTGGCCGCAAGCATCCGCAGCAGGAGTTCCTGCAGGTCGACACCAAGAACATCCTGTTCATCTGTGGTGGTGCTTTTTCCGGACTGGAGAAGGTCATCCAGCAGCGCTCCGAAAGCACCAGCATCGGCTTCTCGGCGGAGATCCGCTCCAGGCAGCGCAAGCAGAACGTCGGTGCGCTCCTCGCCAACGTCGAGCCCGAGGATCTCGTGAAGTATGGCCTGATCCCGGAGTTCGTCGGCCGCCTGCCGGTCGTCGCGACGCTCGATGAACTGGACGAGCCCGCCCTGGTGCAGATCCTCACCGAACCCCGGAATGCGATCACCAAGCAATTCAAGAAGATGTTCGACATGGAAAGCGTCGAACTCGAATTCCGGCCGGATGCGCTCACCGCGATCGCCAAGCGCGCGATCAAGCGCAAGACCGGTGCGCGCGGCCTGCGCACCATCCTCGAGGGCGTGCTGCTCGACACCATGTACGAGCTGCCTTCGCTGGAGCACGTCAGCAAGGTCGTGGTCGACGAAGCCGTCATCAACGGCCAGGCCGAGCCCTACCTGATCTACCGCGGCAACCTGCAGCAGCAGCGCGCGGCGGGCGAGGGCGACGCCGCCTGATCACGCCGTTTCACGGAAACGCATGTGCTGCAGTGATACGGCACAATGCGCGCGTGCGCGGGTGGCGGAACCGGTAGACGCAGGGGACTTAAAATCCCCCGGATTCAATCCGTGCGGGTTCGATTCCCGCCTCGCGCACCAGCTACTTCGTCGGCGGCTGGTCGACGCGCCCGCACTGGCTGCACGTGCGCGCTTCGGCGGATCCGTAATAGCGCTCGAACACCGGCGGAAAATCCTTCTCGATGCTTTCGAGCGTGAAATATTCCTCGTAGAGCTTGTGGTTGCAGTCTTCGCAGAACCACAGGAGGCCGTCCTTTTCGTGCGGCAATCGGCGCCGCTCGATGACGAGTCCGACCGAATCCGGCATCCGCTGCGGCGAATGCGGGGTGCGCGGCGGCAGGTAGAAGATTTCGCCGGCGCGGATCGGAATGTCGCGCCGCGCGCCTTCGTCCTGCACGCGCAACACCATCTCGCCCTCGAGCTGGTAGAAGAATTCGGGACCTTCATCCCAGTGGTAATCGGTGCGCGAGTTCGGCCCGCCCACGATCATGATGATGAAGTCGCCGTCGACGATGCACTTGTTGCTGACCGGCGGCTTCAGCAGGTGACGATGCTCGTCGATCCAGCGTTCGAGGTTGAAGGCAGGCGCAAGAGGCATGGCGAATCCTCGTGGTGTCGATGCCCGACCATTGTAGGAGCCGGCCTGCCGGCGACCGGAATGCCGATGCACGTGATCGTTTCGGTCGCGCGCAGGCGCGCTCCTACAAACGGTATGTGGCTCAATGCATTTTGCAGGAGCCGGTTTGCCGGCGCCCGGTGTCCGTCGTGCATCTTGGCTCCGGTCGCGAACGCGCTCGTCCTGCAATCTGCAATCGCAACACCGTCGACGATTACACCTCCAGCGACGCCAGATCCCCCTTTTCCTCCAGCCACGTGCGCCGGTCGGCTGCGCGCTTCCTCGCCAGCAGCATGTCCATCAGTTTCGACGTCGCGGCCAGATCATCCACGGTCAGTTGCACCAGGCGCCGCGTGTCGGGAT
>JBOHYX010000180.1:0-5333 GCA_050738115.1 Rhodanobacteraceae bacterium | reverse complement strand
AGCGCGGCCGGCTCAAGCCCGAGGATCTCGCGCGCACGGAGCGGTTGCTGGCCGAGGCCCCGGAAACCCGCCTGACGCCGTTGCTGGCACGGCTGGGCCTGGTGTCCGAGCGCGATCTCGCGGAGGCCTGGGCCGAGACCCTGAAGCTGTCGCTGCTGTCGGCCAGGGATGCGCCCGCGGCGCCGCCCGAAACGCCGCTCAGTGTCCGTTTCATGAAGCAGTACCACGCGGTGCCGGTGGCTGAAACCGACGCCGCGTTGCAGTTGGCGGTGGCCGATCCGGGCGATCCCTACGTCGCGCATGCCGTACAACTGGCGTGCGGGCGACCGGTCAGCTTGATCGTCGCGGCGCGCTCGGAAGTCGACGATCTCATCGAGCGGTGGTACGGCACCGGTCGCAGCGCGCTCGGCACCATCGTCGAGGGCCTGGAAGGCGAGGGCGGCGACGCGGATTCCGGCGCGGACGACATTGAACGCCTGCGCGACCTCGCCTCCGAAGCGCCGGTGATCCGGCTGGTGAACCTTTTGATCCAGCGCGCCGTGGAAGCGCGCGCTTCGGATATCCACATCGAGCCGTTCGAGAACCGACTGAAGGTGCGTTATCGGATCGATGGTGTGCTGCACGAAGTCGAGGCGCCGCCGGCGAGTTCGACCGCCGCGGTGATCTCGCGCGTCAAGATCATGGCACGCATGAACATCGCCGAGCGGCGCCTGCCGCAGGACGGCCGCATCATGCTGCGGGTGCAGGGCAAGGAGCTGGATCTCCGCGTGTCGTGCATCCCGACCAGCTTCGGCGAATCGGTGGTGATGCGCATCCTCGATCGCGGCAGCGTGGTATTGGATTTTGACTCGCTGGGATTCGACGAGCGCACGCTGCCGCCGTTCCTGCACGTGCTCGGCGAGCCGCACGGAATCCTGCTGGTGACCGGTCCGACCGGCTCGGGCAAGACCACTACGCTGTACACGGCGCTGTCGAAGATCAACACGCCCGATCGCAAGATCATCACGGTCGAGGATCCGGTCGAATACCAGATCGAAGGCATCAACCAGATGCAGGTGAAGCCGCAGATCGGACTGGATTTCGCCGGCGCCTTGCGTTCGATCGTGCGCCAGGACCCGGACGTGATCATGATCGGCGAGATGCGCGATCTCGAGACCTGCAAGATCGCGATCCAGTCGGCGCTGACGGGGCACCTGGTGCTCTCGACGCTGCACACCAACAGCGCCGCGGGGGGCCTGACACGCCTGCTCGACATGGGCGTCGAGGATTACCTGATTGCCTCCACCGTCAATGCGATCATGGCGCAGCGGTTGGTGCGACGCCTGGATCCCGCGACCGCCGAAGCCTACGAGCCGCTGCCGGAACTCATCGCCGAACTCGGCCTCGACAAGCTCACCGACCGGCGTCCGTTGCGCCTGTATCGTGCGCGGCCGTCGCCGGACAATCCCGGCGGCTTCCACGGCCGGCTCGCGATCATCGAACAGTTGACGATGAACGACACGCTGCGCCGGTTGCTGATGCAGCACGCCGATGCGTCCGACATCGAACGCGCCGCGCGCAAAGCCGGCATGCACACCATGTACGAGGATGGCCTGCGCAAGGCGCTGGCGGGCCTGACCACCGTGGAAGAGGTGTTGCGTGTTACGCAGGAAGCCTGAAAGCCGGGACTCGGGACTCGGGACTCGGGACTGGGGCAAAGCCTGCACCTTGCCAGGCGCGGCACGGTTGGGCTCCGCGGAACGCAACTGGCCACGCAAAAGCCACGACGTCGAAGCAGCGATGCTTCTTCGAGTCCCGAGTCCCGAGTCCCGAGTCCCGAGTCCCGAATAGATGGCTTCCTTCCGCTACAAAGCCGTCACGCCCAGCGGCGAAACCGTGCAGGGGAGCATGGACGCCGCGTCGGTCGACGACGTGATCGCGCGGTTGCAGGAGCAGGGCAACGTGCCGCTGGAGGCGAGTGACGCCGCAGCCGGCGGTGCGCTGTTCCCGGGCCTGCGCAGGAAATCGCTGACGGGCGCGGCACTGGTCGAGTTCACCTCGCAGCTCGGGATCCTGCTGCACGCGGGCCTGCCGCTGGATCGTGCGCTGCAGATGCTGCTGGAACTGCCGGAAGGCGAACGCGCACGACGCGTGGTGGCGCGCATTCGCGACCGCGTGCGCGGTGGTGCCTCGCTGTCGCGCGCGATGGAAGAGGAACACGGCGTGTTCCCGAAGCTGTACCTCAGCATGGTGCGCGCCGGCGAGGCCGGCGGCGCGCTCGACGCGGCGCTGGCGCGGCTGGCCGATTACCTCGAACGCGCGCGACGCTTGCGCGAAAGCGTGATCGGTGCGCTGGTGTATCCCGCGTTCCTGCTGTTCGGGGTGCTGGGCTCGTTGATCCTGCTGCTGGCCTACGTGTTGCCGCAATTCGTACCGATCTTCAACGACATGGGCGTACAGATCCCGCTGATCACGCGGATATTGATGGGCTTCGGCAGCTTCCTGCATGCATGGGGTTTGCTGGTGCTCGCCGCGGTCGTGGTGGCGGGCCTGTGGACCGCCGCGCGGCTGCGCGATCCCGTGGTGCGGCGTGCGTTCGATGCACGACTGCTGCGGGTGCGCGTACTCGGTCCGCTGCTGCGCAAGATCGACACCGCACGCCTGATGCGCACGCTGGGTTCGCTCCTCAAGAATGGCGTGTCGCTGCTGGCCGCGCTCGGCATCGCACGCCAGGTCGTTTCCAATCGCGACCTGTCCGCGGCGCTCGAGCCCGCGATCGACGCGGTCAAGGGCGGCGATTCGCTGTCGCATGCGCTGGCCGCGCACACCGGCTTTCCCAAGCTTGCGATCCAGATCATTTTGATCGGTGAGGAATCCGGCACCCTCGATGACATGCTGCTGCGCGCGGCCGACACTTACGATGGTGAAGTAAAGTCCGCGATCGACAAGATGCTGTCGGCGCTGGTGCCGGTCCTCACGATCGTGATGGCGCTGCTGGTGGCCGGCATCATGATGTCGATTTTGTTGCCATTGTTGAGTTTGACGGGGAGCATTCATTGATTTCCAACACCAGGGTTTCAAGATGCTTGCACTGAATTCGCACGGGACTCGGGACTCGGGACTCGACAAAGCCGGGACTCGGGACTCGGGACTCGGGACTCGAAACGGCCAGGAGCCTGGTGCCGGAGCTTTGGGCCCGCAAAGCATGGCTGCCGGGTCGCACGCGGTGTCGCCTGAATCGAACCCGATGTCCGCAATTCGCAAGGGATCGCTTTCCCGGGTCCCGGGTCCCGAGTCCCGAGTCCCGCGGCTCCATCGCGGCTTCACCCTCCTCGAGATGCTGGCGGTGATCGTGCTGCTCGGCATCGTCGGCGTGATCGTGGCGCGCTCGGTGTCGGGCCGGGTCGACACCGGCAAGTGGGACGCGGGCAAGATCGGCGTGGTCAAGCTCGACCAGGACGTGCAGGCGTACGCCCTTGACAACGGCTCTCCGCCCAAGTCACTCCAGGACCTGCTGGTGAAGCCGCTGAATGCGCCGTCGTGGAACGGCCCGTATGCCAAGCCCGCCGACCTGACCGACCCGTTCGGACATCCATACGGCTATCTCTACCCCGGCAAGCATGGCCAGTACGACATCATCTTCTACGGTGCCGACGGCAAGCCCGGTGGAGAGGGGATCGATCGTGATTACGGGAATTGGCAGTAGAGCCGGGACTCGGGATTCGGGAGTCGGGAATCGGAAAAAGCCGGCACCTGCGGCGGGTCACTTCGATTCCCCATTCTCAATTCCCCATTCCCCGCGTGCGCTGCACGCGCGCGGCTTCACCCTCATCGAAATGCTCGCGGTGATCGTGCTGATCGCGATCGCGGTCAGTGTCACGGCGGTGTCGCTGCAGGGGCGCAGCCGCGGTGGGTTGCGGGCCGCCGCGCAGCAGCTTGCGGCCGGCCTGCGCGATACCCGGGTGCGCGCGATGGCCACGGGCAAGCCGCAGTGGTTCACCGTCGACTTGCGTACGCATACCTTCGCCGCACCGGGCCGCTCGCCGCGTGCGCTGCCGCATGCGGCCACCGTCCGGGTCACGTCCGCGGCCGAGGCCGCGGCGCCGCAAGGCATCGCCCGCATCGGCTACTTTGCCGATGGCAGCTCCAGCGGCGGCAACATCGTCCTCAGCGAAGCAACGCGCAGCCAGCGTGTGGACGTGGACTGGCTGACGGGCGCCGTGACCGTGGGCGGCGGGGGATCGAGATGACGTGGGGCTATTGCCCAACAACCGGGACTCGGGACTCGGGACTCGCAAAAGCCGGGACTCGGGACTCGGGACTCGGGACTCGCGAAGAGCGCATCGCTGATCGGTGCGCGGAGTATCCGCGCCGCTCCATCGCGGTTGCAGCCCTGCAGGCCGCTCCTTCCGCCCAAGAATCGGGATCGTGTCATTTTGACGCTGCCGACCATGTGGCCTCGACGAAATGTTCCACGGACAGCACGCCCGAGTCCCGAGTCCCGAGTCCCGAGTCCCGGCTCTCAAAGGGCTTCACCCTCATCGAGGTCCTTGCCGCAATCGCGCTGCTCGCGATCGCCTTTGCGGTGTCGCTCGGCGCGCTTGGAAAGTCCGCACAGAATGCCGCACGCAGCGCGGCACTCGACACCGCGGTCGAACGTGCACAGACCCTGCTCGCGGAACAGGGACTGGCGGCGCCCCTCAAACCCGAAACGCTCTCAGGCCGATTCGCGGATGGCTCGGGCTGGACGCTCGAGGTCCATGCCGTGTCGCGCGCGCCGGCGCCCTCGGGCGACGCCGGGATGGCCGCGGTGCCGCAGCAGGGTGGCGTGATGATGGCGCAGGCTTCGGTGGTCGAGGTGTACCAGCTCGACGTCGCGGTGCAATATGGCGGCGGACGTACCTTGCGGCTCTCCACCCAGCGCGCGCAAGCGGCCTCGCACGGGAATGGGGAATAGGCAATGGAAGCCGGGAATCGGGAATGGGGAATGGGGAATCGGAAACGGCGGGCCTTCGTCGGCACTCACGCTGTGCAAAGCCGCGTGACGGTGCGAGCAGGACGTGCATGTTCATACAATTCCCGATTCTCGATTCCCCATTCCCGGCTGTCCAGCGGCTTCACCCTGCTCGAAATTCTGGTGGCGCTGGTGCTGCTGGCGTTCGTGATGGTCGGGGTGTGGGGCGCGCTGGCCGGCGCGACGCGCGTCTCGCATTCGGCCGACGCCGTGATGGCGCAGAACGAACAGGCGCGGACCGTGCAGCAATTCCTGCGCCGCCATGTATCGGCGGCGCAGTTGCAGCCCTACGTCACCGGCGCCGACGCGCCCGCGCGCATGTTCGAAGGCGACCCGACGC
>JBOHYX010000179.1:0-5358 GCA_050738115.1 Rhodanobacteraceae bacterium | reverse complement strand
CCGGATCGTGTTCGAGGAACCACAGGCCCGCGAACAGTTTCGGATCGATCGAGTAGCCCTTGCCGGTCATCGCGCGCAGCCACGCACCGGCCTCCACGCGCGGCACTTCGTGTACCACGATGTTTTCGGTCGCGTCGCCGCCGCCCGCGCCGACCTTGCACAAATCCAGCGCGCGCACGAAGTGCATCATCTCGGTGCTCATGCCGGCCGATGACGGCCCCGCGTGAACCGGCACCACGCACCCACAAGTCCAGCCGGTTTCCTCTTCCAGCTCGCGCCTCGCGGCGCCGGCGACGCTGGCGTCGCCGGTGTGGCCGGCGTCGCCGATCAGCCCGGCCGGCATTTCGATCGTGAACTGGCGGATCGGCACGCGGTACTGCTCGACGAACAGCACGCGGTCCTCGGGCGTGACGGCGATGATGATCACCGCACCCGCGGGGTTGTTGCGTTCGACGAACTCCCAGTGCCCACGCTGTTTCAGCGTGAGCCAGTGGCCGGCGTGAAGGACTTCCGCGGGCGCGTCTGCGCCGGCGGGAATGCCGGACTTGCGGTTCACGTCGCAGGCTCCGTGACCAGGAGCTGGCGCGCGCGTGCGCGCGTCAGCGGCCCGATCCGCAACCGTTCGCAAAGTGCGTCGAGCGCCGCGACATCGGCGGGCTGGCGCTGCAGTTCACCGGCGGTCCGCGGTACCGGCGCGTCCAGCGCGATGCGCGCCAGGCGTTGCGAAAGACGCGCACTGTCCGCACGCGCGCGGACCTTCGCCGCAAGGGATTTCGCGCCACGCAGACGCAGGAACGGCACCTCGTCCACCCGTGCCAGCAGCGTTTCGAGATCGCCGAAGTGCGCGAGCAGCGCGGCCGCGCCCTTGGCGCCGATCCCGGGTACGCCCGGGATGTTGTCGATCGCATCGCCGGTGAGGGCCAGGAAGTCGACCACCTGCGAAGCGTCGACGCCGAGCCGCGCGCGCACGCCGGCCGCACCCCAGCGCTGGCCACGTGCGTAGTCCCACTGTTCGGCGTCCGGGCCAAGCAACTGCCCGAAGTCCTTGTCGGCCGACACGATCACGGTGTGCAGTCCGCGCCCGCGCATCGTGGCGAGGGTGCTGCCGATCAGGTCATCCGCTTCGTACGCGGCGTCGGCCAGCACCGGGAGCCCGAACGCCGCGGCCAACTCGCGACAGTACTGGAACTGGCGTTTCAGTTCCGGCGGCGCCGGATCGCGGTTGGCCTTGTAGGCCGGATAGATCGCATTGCGGAAGGAACTGGTGAGCGCGATGTCGAACGCGGTGACCGCATGGCTGGCGCCGGTGCGGTCGAGGAAGTCCAGCAGGAAGCGCGCGAAGCCGTGCACCGCGTTGACCGGATTGCCGTCGGTGTCGAAGAACACGTCGGGCATCGCGTGCCAGGCGCGGAACACGTACATGCTGGCGTCGATCAGGTACAGCGTCGGTCCCGGCGGCGGCAACGACGCCGGTGGTGCGATTGGCGTCGTCGCGTTCATGCCCGCCACGCGCCCAGCACCTCGTCGACGTCCGGGCGAACGCGCTCGGGCGGCTCGAAGCCGCGGTTGCCGATGTGAATGTAGGCGATCGCGCGTTCGCCCTCGGCCAACCCGAGCAGCTTCGCCGCATCGCGGTCGTAGCACGACCAGCCGGTGAGCAGTTGTGCACCGAAGCCCGCGGCCTGCGTGGCCAGCAGCAGGTTGAACGCGAGGCAGCCGGCCGACAGCAGTTGCTCCTGCGCCGGGATTTTCGCGCTTTCATCGATGCGCGCGACCACCGCCAGCACCACCGGCGAATGCGCGAAGCGTTCGCGATCCTTGGCGAGTTTTGCTGCGGGAACGTCAGGATCGACCTGTGCGTGCAACGTTGCCAGCGCTTCGCCGTAGCGCGCGCCTGCGGCGCCGGTGAAAGCGATCAACCGCCACGGCGTCAGCTTGCCGTGGTCGGGCACGCGGATCGCCGTGGCGACGATTTCGCGAAGTTGTTCCGGTGTGGGTCCGGGTGGCTCGAGTTTCGCAGCCGGCACCGAACGGCGGCTGCGCAGGAATTCAAGGGCGTGCTCATCGTGCATCGGGAAAGTCTAACAGTCCGCGCGGATCGTCTTGCGCGCCGTGGACGCGCTGCATGCCACGCGCGCGCCGCAGGCGATCCGGTACCGCTGCGGTCCTCGTGCGCCGGTGCTTTCCGCTACGATGCGGCGATCGCAACAGGAGATCACCATGCCGATCACGATTGCCGCATTGCGCGAAACCGCCGACGGCGAGCGCCGCGTCGCGCTGACGCCCGAGACGGCGAAGAAATGTGCGGCGCGCGGCACGCGGGTGATGCTGGAACACGGCGCCGGCGAGTCCGCCGGGTTTCCCGACGCCGCCTACACCGGCGTCGATTTCGCCGACGCCGTGGGCGTGGCCGGGCAGGCCGACGTCGTGTTGTGCGTGCAGCCGCCGGCCGACGACCGCATCGCGGCGATGAAGGAAAGCGCCGCGCTGATCGGAAGCTTGCATCCGCACAACGCGGCCCACCGGCTTGCGGGCTATGCGCAGCACCGGCTCATCGCGTTCTCGCTGGAGCTGCTGCCGCGCACCACCCGCGCGCAGGCGATGGACGTGTTGTCCTCGCAGGCTGCGGTCGCGGGCTACCGGGCGATGCTGATCGCGGCGGAAGCGGCACCGAAGTTCTTTCCCATGCTGACCACCGCGGCGGGCACGCTGCGTCCGTCGAAAGTGCTGGTGATCGGAGCGGGTGTGGCGGGGTTGCAGGCGATCGCGACGGCGCGCCGGCTGGGCGCGATGGTCGAAGGCTTCGACGTGCGCCCGGAAACGCGCGAGCAGATCGAGTCACTGGGCGCGAAGTTCCTCGACCTCGGCGTCAACGCGGCGGGCGAGGGGGGCTACGCGCGCGAGCTGACCGCTGAGGAACGCGCAGCGCAGCAGGCGAAACTTGCCGAGCACGTCAGGACCGTCGACGTGATCGTGACCACGGCCGCGGTGCCGGGGCGCCCAGCGCCGAAGATCATTCCACTCGCAATGGTCGACGGCATGAAGCCTGGCGCGGTGATCGTCGATCTTGCCGCGGAGGGCGGCGGCAACTGCGAAGCGACCCGGCCGGGCGAACGCATCGTGCGCGATGGCGTCACGATCATCGGACCCTTGAATCTTCCCTCGGGTGCGCCGCTGCACGCGTCGGAAATGTATGCGCGCAACCTCATGCACTTCAGCGAGCTGGTCGTGGTCGACGGCGCGTGGAAACCCGACTTCGAGGACGAACTGGTCGCCAAGAGTTGCGTCGCACGCGACGGTGAAGTCGTGTTCGGGAAAATGTAGGCGCGCCTGCGCGCCGCGCCTGCGGCGTCAATGCGTCCGTGACGATTGCGCGGACGCCGGGTCGGCCGCGTGGTGCCGCATCCACTGCCCCCGTTGCTCGCGCGACATGGTCCGCCAGCGCTCCCAGAGCGCGCGCCGCTCGGTCGGCGTCAGCGACTGGAACCGCTGGAACGCGTCCGTCACCTTCGCCTGCTGCGCCGGCGTCAGGTCGTGGAAGGCGCGCGCGTTCTCGCGCAACTGGCGGCGCTGGTCGGGCGTCATGGCCGCCCAGTGCGTGAGGCGGTTGCGGATGTCCTGCTGGCGCGCGACCGGCAGCGTGGCCCAGCGCGTGGCGTGATGGGCGAGCCGGTGCTGGCGCCACGGGTTCATTTGCGCCCATTCGCCTTGCAGCGGCGCAAGCATGCGCTGCTGTTCGGCGCTCAGGTCCGACCACGGCACGGCCTGGTGCGGTGCGCTGGACGCCGCCGGCAACACCTGCGGCAGGCGCGAAGCAGGCGCAGGCGGGTTCGTCTGGGCCTGCCCGGGACGGGGCGCGCCCAGCAGGCAGATGGCGGCGAAAATTGCCGGCAGGATCATGCCTCGCATGTCAGCGCCTGTCGCCGGGCCGGACCAATGCCACCGTCGGCTGCGCGGCGAACCATCGGTAGAACTCGAGGTTCTCCACCATTTCCATCTGGCTGCTGCCGATTTCGGGTGTCACGTCTTCGTCGTCGCGAGCGCCGGCGGCGGACGCGGTCGGCGGTGAATTGCCGGCGCCAGGGGCCAGCAGTCCGACCGGGTGCATCCACAGCACGCCCGCGACGATGGCGCAGCACGCGGTGGCGCCCACCAGCGGGGCCCAGATCCCGAGCGCGGGCCGTCGCGCGCGGGCGGCGAGCGCCCGGCGGCGCGCGAGGCCAAGGCGCAGCGCGTGGTAGGAGTCCGTGCCCTCGCAGGCGCTCCTGAAAATGGCGCGCGCGCGGGACTCGATCTCGGCATCACTCGGAAGCCCGTCGCCCGGGTTTGCAGTCAGCTTGTTCATCGCCATTCCTCGAGCCGCGTGCGCAATGCGTCCATCGCCCGCGACAAATGCGTTTTCACGCTGCCGGCGCTACAGCCCATCGCTTGCGCCGTGTCCGCCACGTCGAGCCCCTCCAGCACCCGCAGCATGAACGCCTGCCGCTGGCGCCGCGGGAGCGCGTGGATGGCTTTCGACATCGCCGCGTGCGCCTGACGCGCCGCCAGCAGGCGGGCCGGGCCGGGGCCCGTGTCCGGTGCTTCCCAAGCCGGCAGGTCATCCTCGTCGCCGTGCGCGCCGTGGCCCATCCAGACCAGCACGCGGTTGCGCACCGTGCGCCGCCGCTGCAGATCCGTGATGCGCCGGCGCAGGATGCCCCAGAACAACGGCGGCCATGCCTCGGCCGGCTTGTCCGCATAATGCCCGACCAGTCGCAGCATCGCATCCTGCACCGCGTCCAATGCTTCGTCCGGATCGCGCAGGGCGATTTCCGCGAAGCGCCACGCGCGTCGTTCGACCGACGCGAGGAATGCGTCGATCGTCGCCGCGGCCGGTCGCGCGAGTTCGGGCGCCGCGACGGCCCGCGTCATCTCGAGCGTGCCCGCAACGTCCATCACGACCTGGCCTGTCGGGGCCGTTTCGGCATCCCTGATCTCGTCCATCCGGACCTGTCTCTGGTAACGCGTGGACCGGCTTGCGGTTGACCGTCGCGTGCGACGCCGTGCGTGCCGGTATGATGGCCCGCAGGAGGAAAGCATGATCACCGGTTTTCTCGCACTGTACATCTTCATGTTGGCGGCATTCACCGGCTACGCGATCATCAGTCGGGTGCCAGTCATTTTGCACACGCCGTTGATGTCGGGTTCCAACTTCGTGCACGGCATCGTGCTGGTGGGCGCGATGGTGGCGTTGGGGCACGCCGAGGGAATGGCCGAGATCACCATCGGCGTGATCGCGGTGCTGCTCGCGGCCGGCAACGTGGCGGGCGGCTACGTCGTCACCGAACGGATGCTGGAGATGTTCAAGACCTCCAAGCC
>JBOHYX010000178.1:0-5413 GCA_050738115.1 Rhodanobacteraceae bacterium | reverse complement strand
CCGTTCGACGAACTTTTTTGCGCGCACGGCGCGCGGTTCCGTCGATGCCGCGCCGGAAACGAGTTCAGTCGGCGACGCCTTCCTGCTTCAACGCACCCGCTTCACCGCCCACGCAAGTGTCGCGGCAGACGCCGCGACCATCCCTCACTGCTCGTCGTTCTCGACGAGTTCGGCGTAGTCGTCGGGCGCGAGCAGCGCATCCAGTTCGTCCGGATTGTCGAGCTTGACGGCGAACAGCCAGCCGTCGCCGAAGGCGTCCTCGTTGACCGTCTCCGGTTTGTCGGCGAGCGCCTCGTTGACCTCGATGACTTCCCCGCTGACCGGCGCATAGATGTCCGAGGCAGCCTTTACGGATTCGACCACCGCGCAGCCGGAACCGGCTTCGACGTGGTCGCCGACTTTCGGCAATTCGACGTACACCAGGTCACCCAGCAAGCCCTGCGCATGATCGGAGATGCCGACACGCACGCGCCCACCATCCTCGAGCCGCACCCATTCGTGGGATTTCTGGAATTTCAGGTCACCGGGAATTTCGCTCATTGTCCATGTCCTCGGCAGTCGATCAAGGAAGGAATTCTAGCCACAACTTCGAACCGTGCAGGAACACGCCGCGCGGCAGCGCGTTCTGCGTCCCCAGCAACGGTCGCACCCCGGTCGCTACACACCCTCGCAACCTTTGCCGTCGCGGACGAACGGGTACTTGACCACGCGCAACGGCAACTGGCGCCCGCGGATGTCGACCTTGAGGTCGTCACGCGCGCCGGTCGGCACGCGCGCAAAACCGATCGCCTTGCCGAGCGTCGGGGCAAAGATGCCGGAGACGATTTCACCGCCACCCTTTTCGGTGATGACGTGCTGGCCGTGGCGCAGAACCCCACGCTCGTCCAGCACCACGCCGACGAGCTCGCGCGGCACGCCTTCGGCTTTTTGTTGCTCCAGCGCCGCACGACCGATGAAGTCGCGACCCGCGTCCAGTGACACGGTCCACGCGAGACCCGCTTCCCACGGCGTGACGTCCTCGTCCATGTCCTGGCCGTACAGGTTCATGCCGGCTTCGAGCCTGAGCGTGTCGCGCGCACCCAGTCCGGCCGAATGCACGCCGGCCGCGGCCAATCCCCGCCACAACGCCACCGCGTGGATTTCTGGCAGCACGATCTCGAAGCCGTCTTCGCCGGTGTAGCCGGTGCGCGCGACGAACAGCGGCATGCGATCCGGACCGTGCACCTCGATCGCCACGAACCGGCCAAGTTTCTCCACGCGCTCGCGCTCGGCGGGATCGATGAGCGCCAGCACCTTTGCGCGCGCATTCGGACCCTGCACCGCGATCATCGCCAGATCGGGCCGCTCGGTGACCTTCACCCCGAACGGCGCAGCCTGCTTTTCGATCCATGCGAGATCCTTGTCGCGGGTCGCCGCATTGCCGACGCTGCGGAACCGGTCCTCGGCCAGGAAATACGTGATCAGGTCGTCGACGACCCCGCCGCGTTCGTTGAGCATGCATGAATACAGCGCCTTGCCCGGTTTCTTCAGCTTGCCGATGTCGTTGGCGAGAAGGTGCGCGAGGAACTCGCGGCAGCGCGCGCCGGCAAGATCGACCACGGTCATGTGCGAGACGTCGAACATGCCGGCGTCGCGGCGCACCGCATGGTGTTCCTCGATCTGCGAGCCGTAGTGCAGCGGCATGTCCCAACCGCCGAAGTCCACCATCTTCGCGCCTGCGGCGCGGTGGGTGGCGTTGAGGATCGTCTGCTTCATCGTGGCACTGCCCTGCAGTGGAAATTGGGCATTATCGCTGCACCGGATTGTGCCGTGAGCGTCAAGTTCGGCGCTCCACTCAAAGCGGCTGTTGTAGAAAGTCAGGCCATGGAAGGCCGTTCTGATGCTGGTCGCCTTGCAACCGTACCGGTCGCATCGGATTCAAACGAAGCCGCGATCATGGACGATCGCACGAGCAACTCCAGGCCAGGGAAGGCCGTTCTGACGTTGCTGGTCTCGCGGCCTGCCCCCTGCGTCAGACCCGAACGGAGCGGCGATCAGGGACGATCGCTGATAAATTGCGCGAATGAAAGCGCCCGCGGGCAACCCCGGCATCGTGGAATGGCTGCCGTTGCCGGAAACCGGTGAAAACGTGCTGCGCTTCACCGGCGACTGGACGCTGCCGCATTTCGCCGAGCTCGAGGCGCAGCTCGAGGGCATCAAGCCGCACCTGCCGGAAACGCCGGACGTCGACTTCAATGATGTCGGCCGGGTCGACACCGCGGGCGCCGGCCTGATCGCCGTTGCGCTCGGACCCAAGTGCCTGCGCTGGCTGGCCGAGCACGATCGCGACGTGCCGCGCGAGCTGCGGGCCCTGCTCGGCACGGTCAGCGACGCGGTCGCGGAAATCTACGCGCACCGGCCGCCGACCAAGCGCAATTTCGGCTTCGTCGACATGCTCGCCGACATCGGCGCCAACGTCGTCCACGTCCGCAAGCTCGGCGTCAAGCTGCTGGGGTTCACGGGCATGACCCTGGAAGCCTGGGCCCGCACGATCTGGCAGCCACGGCGGTGGCGGGTGACGTCGCTCATCGCCAACATGGAGCAGACCGGGCTGCACGCGGTGCCGATCGTGGTGCTGCTGTCGTTCCTGATCGGTGCGGTGATCGCCTTCCTCGGCGCGACCGCATTGCGCCAGTACGGCGCGACGGTGTTCACGGTGCAACTGGTGTCCTACGCGATGCTGCGCGAACTGGGCGTGCTGCTGACCGCCATCGTCATGGCCGGGCGCACCGCGAGCGCGTTCACCGCGCAGATCGGCGCGATGAAGGTCGGCGAGGAGGTCGACGCGATGCGCACCATGGGCCTCGACCCGATCGAACTGCTGGTGTTGCCGCGCGTGATCGCGCTGGTGATCGTGATGCCGCTCCTGACCTTCCTCGCGATCCTCGCCGGCGTGGTCGGCGGCGCGCTGGTGTGCTGGTTCGCGCTCGCGATCACGCCCTCCATGTTCATCTCGCTGTTTCAGGGCGCGACACCGCTGTATTACCTGTGGCTGGGGATCGGCAAGGCGCCGATCTTCGCGTTCATGATCGCGGTGATCGGATGCATCGAGGGCTTCAAGGTGCAGGGCAGCGCCCAGTCGGTGGGCGAACACACCACCTCGAGCGTCGTGCAGTCGATCTTCCTCGTGATCGTGGTCGACGCGCTGGCCGCGCTGTTCTTCATGGAGATGGGCTGGTGAACGCGGTGGCCGCCGGCACGCGACGCGAAGCCGTGGTCGAGGTGCGTGGCCTGAAGAGCCAGTTCGGCGCGCAGGTCGTGCACGAGAACCTCGACCTCGACGTGTACCGCGGCGAAATCCTGGGCGTGGTCGGTGGTTCGGGCAGCGGCAAGTCCGTGCTGCTGCGGACGATCCTCGGCCTGCGCCGCCCCGACGCGGGCAGCGTGCACCTGTTCGGTGAAAACCTGCAGGCGCTGCCGCCCGCCCGCCGCGTGGCGATCGAAAGCCGCTGTGGGGTGCTGTTCCAGAATGGCGCGCTGTTCTCGTCGCTGACCGTGAGCGAAAACGTGCGCGTGCCCCTGGTGGAGCACACCCAACTGAAACCGCGTGATGCGATCAGGGTGGCGGCGCTCAAGATCGCGCTCGCCGATCTCGACCCCGATGTCCGCCACAAGTATCCGTCGGAGCTGTCCGGCGGCATGCGCAAGCGTGCCGCGCTCGCGCGCGCGCTGGCGCTCGATCCCGACATCGTGTTCCTGGATGAACCGACCTCCGGCCTCGATCCGATCGCGGCGGGCGCGTTCGATGCGTTGATCCGCACCCTGCGCGACGCGCTGGGGCTGACCGTGTTCATGATCACCCACGACCTCGATTCGCTGCACGCGATCTGCGATCGCGTCGCTGTACTCGCGCACAAGCGCGTGGTCGTCGCCGATGCGCTGGACAAGGTGGAGCGCTTCGACGACCCTTGGGTACGCGAATACTTCCAGGGACCACGCGGCAGGGCGGCCGACGCGATCCACGCCCTCGCATGAGGTAAGCACATGGAAACCCGGGCCCATCACGTACTGATCGGCGCCTTCACCCTGGTGGTGGTGGCGTTGGTGGTGCTGTTCGCGCTGTGGCTGGGCAAGACCAGCCTCAACCGGCAGTTCCACTATTACGACATCGTGTTCACCGAAGCCGTGACTGGCCTGTCCAAGGGCAGCGCGGTGCAATACAACGGCATCCAGGTGGGCGAGGTCAGCCAGTTGAAGCTCGATCCGCAGGATCCGCGCAAGGTGATCGCGCGCATCCAGGTCGCCGCCGACACGCCGATCAAGACGGATACCGTCGCCAAGCTTGGCCTGCTGGGCCTGACCGGCGTCGCCTTCGTGCAACTGAGCGGCGGCGCGCCCGGCAGCAAGCCGCTGATGCCGAGCGCCAGCGATCCGGTGCCGACGATCGCGTCCGAAAGCTCGGCGCTCAGCAAGCTGCTCGCCTCCGGCACCGACATCGTCACCAGCGTCAACGGGATGGTCGAGCGCGTGAGCCGCCTGCTCTCGCGCCAGAACATCGACCGGATCAACCACGTGCTCGAAAACATCAATGCGACCACCACCACGCTGGCGGACGAACGCGACGACTTGCGCACCTTGATCAAACAGGCGGCCGCGGCGACGACCCAACTCAACCAGACCCTCGCCGGCGCGAACCAGCTCGTCAACGGTCCCGGCCGCGAGACCCTGGAGCGCGCGTCGACCGCGATGGCATCGCTGCAGCAGGCAACCCAGACCCTGAACAAGATGCTGGTCGACAACCAGGGATCGCTGCAGGCGGGCCTCAACGGCATCGACGAGATCGGCCCGACCCTGCGGCAGATGCGGGCGTCGCTGCGTGATCTCCAGCAGGTCACCGACAAGCTGCAAGCCAATCCGGCCGGCTTCCTGTTCGGGCGGGAACAACCCGCCCAGTTCACGCCCAAGCACTGAGGACGAGAGCATGCCCCTCCCCCGCCCCCTCCACGGCACGCGCGCACTCGTCGCCGCATGCTGCGCGACCGCGCTGCTCGGCGCGTGCGCGATCCTGCCGAAGAACGAACCGGTCCAGACCTGGCAGCCACCGGCGGGAACCGCGACGCCGGCCACCGCCCATGCCGACTTCTCGCTGCGCGTTGACACGCCCAATACCACGGGCATGCTCAGCGGCGACGGCATCGTGGTGATGCCCGCCCCCGGCGAGGTCAGCACCTACCAGGCGGCACGCTGGAGCGAGCCGCCCGGGCTGCTCGTGCGCCACCGGCTGGTGGACGCCTTCATGGCGGCGGGGTTGCCCGCGGTCACGACCGACGATGACCGTTTTTCCGCGGACTACACGCTGGATGGCGACCTGCGCGCGTTCCAGTCGGAATATCGGTCCGGCCAGCCCGTGGTCGTTGTGCGCTACGACGCGCAA
>JBOHYX010000177.1:0-5422 GCA_050738115.1 Rhodanobacteraceae bacterium | reverse complement strand
CCGAGCGCCAGCATCGGGATGTTGAGCAACTTGGGAAAAACCCGCGCCGCCGCTTCGGTGACACGGCGCAGGCCACCCTGGACGGTGGTATCGAGGCGGTAGTTGGTGATGAAACCGGGCGCCGCCGCGAGCAGGCGGGCGCCCTCGCGCACCGCGAAATACACGTAACGAAAACCCGCAAGGCCGGCGTGTTCAATCGCGTGCAAATAGGCGTGATCCTCGAGTTCGCCCGGGAACAGGTCGTTCCACTCGGCGGCCGCGAAAGCATCGATCGACGCGAGTGCGGTGGTCGTGGTCATGCAGTGGGTGCGGCCATGGCCAGCCGTGGCCGACCGACGCGCAGCGGACCATTGGCGAGAATGCGGGTGAAGAAATCCGCCGAGCGCGCAATCACCTTGTCGCGTTCGCCGTCGACCGTGATCATGTGGTAACTGTCGTTCAGCAAGACCGTTTCGGTCGGCGCTGCCACGCGTCGTTCGACCAGTCGCGCATTGCGTATGCTGGCGATGTCGTCGTCGGCCGCGTGCATGATGAGGCATGGTGCGCGCACTTCCTGCAGGTGCGGGCGCACGTTCCAGACCAGCTTGTGGAATTCCGCGAGTGACGGCCACGGATTGCCCGGCAGGCCCGCGGCTTCGCTCTGCCCGTCGAACATCGCGCCGGCGATGCGCATGCGCACGCGCTCGTCCTTGATGCCGTAGGGGAAACTTTCCATGAAGCGGCGCTGTTTGAAGAGGCCCATGCCGCACACCAACGGCAGCATGAATGCCAGTCGCGCGACCCGCGGGATGGTCCAACCGTCGTAAAAAAACGTGCTGCCGTACAGGCCGAGACCGTCGACCCACTGCGGACGTTCGATGGCGAGGTTCAACGCCAGCACCGAGCCCATCGACAGGCCGGCCACGAACAGGTGGTCGACTTCCTGGCGCAACCGGTCGGCGCCCTCGCGCACGCTGCGCGCCCAGTCGCGCCAGCCGGTTTTCAGAAGGTCCGCCTCGCTGCCGCAGTGTCCGGCGAGCTGCATGCCGTACACGGTGAAACCGGCGCGGTGCAGGCCCTTGCCGACGAAGCGCATTTCCGCCGGCGTGCCGGTCAGGCCGTGGATCAGCAGTACCCCGGCACGGTTGCCGCGCAGCAGGAAATCCGCCTGTTTGATCATCGATTGGGTCACGTGTTTTCCCCTGTCAGCCCAGTTGTGGCGCGGCCACCAGCGCCACGCCGATCACGATGGTTGCGATCCCGGCCCAACGCCGCAACGAGATGCGCTCCTTGAGCAGGAATCGGCTGGCCAGCACCACGCCGACGTAGCTGAGGGCCATGATTGGAAACGCGAAACTCAATTGCACCCGTGACAGCGCCGAAAACCACAGCGTGAATTCGACCACGTATACCGCCACGCCCAGTGCCACCCAGTGCGAGTGCAGCACTTTCTGCACCAGCGATTGCTCGCGCGGGCCGGTCGTTTCGTGGCCGACCCCGAGCTTGAAGCACACCTGCCCGCACACGTCGCAGACGATGGTGCCCAGCAGCAACAGGAGGGTGACGAGGGTGGCGGGGGCCATGCCCGTCATTATCCGCCACAAGCGTTGAAAAGAATCCGCGCCAGTTCGCAGTCGATTTGCACATTGTTTTCGATTCGTCGCGCGTCGGCCACGTCGGGGCGGGGTTGGTCCAGTCGTGATTCGATGCGTTTCGGCCAGCTTGCGTGTCGCGGTGGCGAGTACTCGCCGCAGATGTCCGCGCCGAGCAGGCGTTTTTCGGCGCCCACGGCTCGCAGCAACGCGGCGAGCGCGGCCCGTGGCATGCGGCCTTGGTCCCAATTGGTAAGTGCTTCATGTTCCGGCAATACGTCTTTGTCGATGGTGACCCAGACCGCGTCGGTCGCAAGCGCGTCCAGCACCATGCGCATAGCATGCCCCAGTTGCCTTTCGCCGAGGTTTCGCCAGTGGACATGGCCAGAACGCCATGCATGTCCCGGTCCGTCGGCGATGTGCCGGCGCACCCGCGACGGTTCGTGTTGCCACGGGAACAACACCAGCCGGCCGGAATCCAGTGCCCGGAGATTGCCGCCCTTGCGGGCGGGATCAACGAGGTCGTCGCTGCACGGGCCCACCGTCACCACCCGTTGCACGTTCGGCAGCGCCAGCACCCGGTTGATCCACGACCCGCAATGCCAACGTGGTGCCAGCCACACCCAGTCCGGATGATTGTCGACATGCAGCACGCTGAAAGGTTCCGTCACCCGTTCGATCAGCAATGCGGCCAGATGGTGGAAATCGCCGGAACCAAGAAAACTGATCGATGGGCGCGGGTCGGGTGCGGCGTCGATCCGCGCCCGCGCGGCGTCGATATTTTTACGCCGGCTCCACAGGCGCAACGCCGGGGCGAGGTCGCGCAGGTCCACGCGCGTCAGCGACGCCCACGGCGCAACCGCAGCCAGCGCGTCGGCATTGACGCTGGCGTCGGTGTCGAGGATGCGAAGGTGCGCGGGCATGGGAATCGCAGCTTGTGGGTGACCGGTTCCGCGCAAAGTTTGCACCTTGATGCTTTGCAACGGCTTTGTGCACGCTCACAGCCGTTCGCTGCGGTCGATCGCGACCAGCGGCGCGAACAGCGTATCGGCATCGAGATCGCGCGCGAACAGCATGGCCTGGAAACGCTCGCCCATCTCGCCCGGCAAGGTCAGGCGCTTGACCTGCTGCGACAATGCATAACGTACGGCTTCGTCCTGGGTGCGGTCGTACTCGACGGCAAATACCTGGTCCAGCCCCGAAGCAATCAGGAACTCCATCTGGAATGCGTAGCTCACCAGCGTGAACCCGGCGCCGATACCGGCCTCGGCGAGAGCGGTGAAATCGACCGAGGCGGTGATGTCCTGCAAGCCCGGCAGGATCAGCGGGTCCGCATGGGCGCGATGCCGGTAGTGGCACAGCAGGGTGCCGTCGCGGCGTTCCGGCAAGTAGAACTCGCGGCGCACGTAGCCGTAATCGACGAACAACGCCGCGCCACGCTGCTGTTCGCCGGCGATCGCCTCCAGCCACCATGGCAACTGCGGTAACACTTCCGAACGATAGCCGTCGTCGAAGTCGCGGCCGAGGCGCCGTTGCAGATGGCGAACCGCTCCCGCCACCAAGGGATCGGTGGCACGATCGACGCGCACGAAGGCGCCGTTGTCGCTGGCGTCGACGTGTTCTTCGAACGGTTCGCCATCGCGTGACGTGAAGCGTGTGATCGGCAAGGCGTCCAGCACCTCGTTGGCGAACAGCACGCCGGCCCAGGCGTGTTGCGGCGGACGATCCAGCCACGCGCAACGCGCAAACAACTCCGCGGGCAGGCCGGTGCGCAGGCATTCGCGCTGGCGCATCCGCAGGTCGGCGGATGGTTCCAGCAGCCAGTAATGCCGCGGCAACGCATCGAGCGACTGCAATTCCTGCAGGCAGTCGCGCGCGAACGCGCCGCTGCCACCGCCGAGTTCGAACCACAAGGCATCCTCTCCGCAGGCTTGCAACGCGGGCGCGAGGGCGCGCGCGACACAACGCGCGAACACCGGCCCGAGCTCCGGGGCGGTCACGAAATCGCCGGCCTTGCCGAACTTCAGGCGACCGGCGCTGTAATAACCAAGCCCCGGTGCGTACAGGCAGCGCTCCATGAAACGCGAGAATGGCATCGGCCCGGTTGCCGCGATTTCACGGCGGAGCATGTCCGCCAGCCGTGCGGAATGTGCAGCTTCGTCCGCTGATGGTGCGGGCAGGCTGGTATCCATGCTGGTGATTTTTCCGTTTTTGAGGCAGGCTGCGAGGAAACCACCGAACAACCCGCCGTGTTCGCGACGGTTCTTCAGTGGTTTTCAATCCACGCAGCATAACGTGGGATCGCGAACATGACCGAAGCCAGCCATCCCGTCGCACTCGTCACCGGCGCTGCCCGCCGCGTCGGTGCGGTGATCGCGCGTACCCTGCATGCGGCCGGCTACGACCTTGCGCTGCATTACCGGCGCTCGCGCGTGGAACTGGATGCGTTGATCGACGACCTCGAGTCGGCGCGACCACAGTCGACGCTGGCGCTGCAGGCCGACCTCGCCGATGCCGGCAAACTACCCGGCTTGATCGACGCGACCGTCGCGCGCTTCGGGCGTCTCGATGCGCTGGTCAACAACGCCTCGATATTCCATGTGACGCCAGTGGGCACGATCACTTCGGAATCGCCGGATGCGTTCTTTGCCGTGAACGCCCGGGCACCGCTGTTGTTGATGCAGGCCGCCGCGCCGCACCTGAAAAAGTCGCGCGGTTCGATCGTCAACATCACCGACATTTACGCCGAACGCCCGCTGCCCGAATATGTCGCGTACTGCATGAGCAAGGCCGCGCTGCGGATGGCGACGCTGGCGCTGGCACAGGAACTCGGCCCGGAGATACGTGTGAACGCGGTGGCGCCGGGCGCAATCCTGTGGCCCGAGAACAAACCCGGCGCGGACCGCGACGCGGTGCTGGCGCGCATACCGTTGCGGCGTATCGGCACACCCGAAGACGTTGCCGGCGCGGCGTTGTGGCTGATCCGCGACGCGATCTACGTGACCGGCCAGACGATTCGCGTGGATGGCGGCAGGACCCTAGGTGCATGATCGTTACCTGAAGCGCCGCTGCGCACGTCTTGATTCATGCACGCGACGGCGGCATCTTGAACGTCGGTTCGATTCGCATCGAGGACGCCGATGACTGCTTCCGTTACCGCCGCCACCGGTCCGCTGCCCTCGCAACGCATCGCGCATCAGATCCTCGATTTCCTCTCGCATGTCCCGGTCAGCCGCGAACCGCCGCACGAACATCCACGCCTGCGCGTGGAAGCCATCGCGCTGGCGGCGCGACGCAAGGCATTCCTTGCATCCTCGTCGCTGGCCTTGCCGCCAGGGCCGCTTGGTTGGCTCACGGTGCTGCCCGAGCTGGTCGCCATCTGGAAGATCCAGGCGCAGATGGTGGCCGACATCGCGGCCGTGTGTGGCCAACACTCCGCGGTGACCCGCGAGGAGATGTTGTATTGCCTGTTCCGGCACGCGGCTTCGCAGGCGGTGCGCGACCTGGCCGTGCGTGCCGGGCAACGCTGGATCGTGCACGCGACAACGGCGCATGCGATCCGCGGTGTCGCCGAACGCATCGGCATCAAGTTGTCCGAACGCGCACTGGGCAGCTCGCTCGCGCGAATGCTGCCGGTGGCCGGTGCGCTCGGGGTCGGCGCCTACGCGTGGTACGACACGCGCCAGGTGGCGCGCACCGCCATCGCGATGTTTACGCGCGAGGTGGAGTTCATCCCCGCCGATCGCACGACCGAGATTCCGGCGCAGCGGGTGCTGCGCGATCGAGCCCAGGACGCGCGCGAGGCGGGACTGTAATGGATCCGGGTTTCTGTTGATTCCGTCCATGGTTCG
>JBOHYX010000176.1:0-5433 GCA_050738115.1 Rhodanobacteraceae bacterium | reverse complement strand
GTTCAGGGTAGCCTGCCATGATGACGCATAAGCGCTGTTGGCGTCCGCAAAGGTTTGCCGACGTCCCGCCAGCGCAGAGATGCCGGACTCAAGACGCCGGCGATCCGGCCGAATACCAGGCGAAGAGGCGCCATCGGACTCGATGTACGTTCCCGATCGTGCGGGTTCCATTGATCGTCGCCGGTTTCCTCATGCTGGGGACACGGCAGACCTGACCGCGCGATGTGGCGACCGCGGCGGCGTCCAAGCGGCAAGCATGAACCATCCCGCCCGCTCCCGGATTGCCGGGCAACGCCGATGAGCCACCTGTCCGGCGGGGTGATGGCCGAACTTGCGGTCTACCTGTTGGCGATCGCCGCGGCACTGGCCCATGCCGCGGGGCAGGTCCTGCAGCGCAAGTCCAGCCGTACGGTGCCCGAGAAGGAACAGGAGAGTACGCAACTGTTCCGTGACCTTTTCAAGAAGCCGTTGTGGCTCGCGGGGATCGCCATCACGGTGTTCGCCACCATTTTGCAGGTCGCTGCGTTGTCATTCGGCGCGCTGGCGACGGTGCAGACCGTCACGATCCTGGAATTGCCGTTCGCGCTCATCGGCGCGGCGTGGTTTCTTGGCGGCTCGCTGCGTTGGCGTGACTGGTGCTACATCGGCGTCATGACGCTCGGGACGGCCGGAGTGGTCGCGTTCCTGGACCCGCAGGGTGGTCATGCCACGAACATCAGCGGGCTGACGTGGGGAATCGCACTCGCCGCCACGATCGTGCCGATTGTGGTCTTGTATGCGTTCACCCGGCGTGCCGAAAGCGCACGCGATGCCGCGCTTCTGGGTGCAGCGACGGGCATCTGCTTTGCGCTGTTTGCCGCGCTGATGAAGGGCGTGACGCTCCAGTTCCACGAAGGCGCCCTCGCGGTCGTCACCTCGTGGCAAATCTATCTCGCAATCCTGTCCGCGATCGCCGGCGGATGGTTGATGCAAAACGCCGTACACGCCGGCAAGCTCGTCGCCGCGCAGCCCGGCATCAAGTTGCTCGACCCGGCGGTCGCCATCGTCTGGGGCGCGCTGGTGTTCCACGGGCGCATGCGCGGTGGGCTGTTCATCATCATGGTCGTGTTGAGTGCGGCGGCGATCGCGGTCAGTGCGGTGATGCTCGCGAAATCGCCGCAGGTCGACGAAAAGGCAAGCGAAAAACGTTGAGCGGGTGCCCGCCAGCGGGGCGCACCATGTCTTGCACGGCTGCGCACCATTCCTTCGGCTACCCACTCAAGACCGCATCGCCAACAAGGACGGCAACCGGCAGTTCCGCGAATAACGCCTTTGCGGGGATTTCGTCACCGTCCTCGAGCGTGCGCCCGCTCAGGAGCGCATGCCATACCGTGCCGCGCATCGCTTCCGGCAGTACGATCGTGGTTCCGGCCCAGGACGGATCGGCCTCTTGTCGGCCCGGGAATCGAGCGGCAGTCACCAGCACCACCTGATCACCGCCACGGCGGATGAACGCGCAGACTTGATCCGCTTTCGGCCCGTCCACCTGCAACGGCTCGTATCCGCCGTCGGTGAACACCGCCGGATGCTCGCGGCGAAACGCCAGAATCGTCGCGATGATCGCGAGCTTGATCGCGCCGTCTCGCCAATCGGCGAGCAGCCTGCGCAGGGTGCCAGCCCGGTCGCGTGCGAGCGCGCCGGATACCTCGTCGAGCAGCCGCACGCGCCGTTCGTAATCGACCGGCCGGCGGTTGTCGGGATCGACCAGGCTCAAGTCCCAGAGTTCGGCACCCTGATAGATGTCCGGCACGCCCGGCAGGGTCAACTTCAGGACGGCTTGCACCAGGCTGTTGTGCACGCCGAACCGGGCGATCCGCTCCACGAACGGCAGAACGGCGTCGAGGAAGGTACTGGAATGCTCGGGATCCAGCGCATCGCGCACGAAGCCGAGCATCGCCTCTTCATAACCTGCGTCCGGGGCGGCCCAGGTCGAATGCACCTTGGCTTCGCGCATCGATTTGGTCATCGCCGCCTGCAACCGTTCCGCGTAGGGTTGCAGCGCCGCTGCCGGGGGCACGCCCGTACCCGTGAGTTCCGCGGGCCAGGTGCCCACCAGAAGCTGGTAGAACAGGTATTCGTCATTGTGGTCCGGAGGCGCCGTGCCCTCGGTGTCGCCGCGCCGCGCCCGCAGCAGCCGGTTCCAGACCTGCACCTGTCGCGCCCATTCCTCGGGCAGTTCGGAAAGCGCCGCCAGGCGGGCGCGGGTGTCCTCGCCGCGCTTGGTGTCGTGGGTGGCGGTGGCAAGCATCGCGTGCGGCCAGTCCCTGGCGCGCTGCGCGTTGGCCTTGTGGAAGGCGGCGAGCGACACCCCGAACGTATCGGGATGGCCGCCCACCTCGTTCAGGGCGGCGAACCGGTTGTAGCGATAAAACGCGGTGTCCTCGAGCCCCTTGGCCATGACCGGGCCGCAGTACTGTTGCGCCTTCATGGCCACGCGCAACACGGTGTGCCGGCTGAAGCCGCTGTGCGGCTTTGCCACCAGATCGCCCGAGAGAAGCTTGTCGAGGAAATCGAACACGCTCGGATCGAGTTGGGTTTCGTGGTGCCGCGCCTGCGCCATCGCCCAGTCGAGATCCCGCCGATCGGCTTCGGTCGGCATGTCTTGCGAATCCAGAAAGGTGCGATAAACCGGGAAGGAGGCGATGATTGCCTTGAGGGCGCGGTGCAGGAGATTGCGCGTGAAATCGGCGGTGCGCGGATTCTCCCGTGCCACGCGTGCCGCGTCGCGTGCGAGCACGTTGAGCTCGCTCGCCATCTCGTTTTCCATGATGCGAATCTTCGATTCCCGAACGATCTGCGCGAACGGCCGACGCTCGCCCGTGAATTTGGCATAGGTGCGGGTGAAGCCGTCCGCGCCGGCTGGATCGATCAAGAGGCCCAGCACGAGGTTGGTGAAGTCGTAGCCGGTAGTGCCCTCGACCGGCCAGTCTTCCCGTAGCGTCTCGTGCTCCGCCAGGATCTTCTCGACCACCAGATAGAACGGCTCAGGTCCCGATTTGCCGAATGCGTCCGCGCGCAGGCGCTCAAGGTAACTTTTGGGATCCAGCAGCCCGTCGATGTGATCGATGCGCAGCCCGTCGAGCGTGCCGTCACGCAGGAGCCGGAACACCAGCCGGTGGGCATGCTCGAACACCTCGGGCAACTCCATGCGCAGGCCGGCGAGGTCGTTGATGTTGAAGAAGCGCCGATAGTTGATGTCGTCCCCGGCCACGCGAAAATGCGCGGCCCGCCAGTATTGATCCTGGATCAAGGCATCGAGGCTGCGCCAGCTATCGAGCGCGCCGGGCGTGCCGTTCATGCGATCCACGGCGGCCTCCACGGCCTCCTGCACGTCCGCGCGCTCGCGCACGAGCTCGGCGAGCTCGGCCTTCAGCTCGCGGGAACGGCGCGGGATTTGTGGCCGCCATTCCGGCAGACCCGAGAACGCATCGCCCAGGCGCTCGAGCTCGAGATGCGCATCGCCGAGGATGCGCGCGTAGTGCAAGGGGCAGATCGGCAGCTTGTGCGAGGCGTAGGCCCAAACTGCAAAGCCGCCGCGATCCGGATCGAATTTCAGGCGAAGCTTCCCGGCTTCCAGCTCCACGCCGTACTGGCCACCCAGGAAAGGCACCAGCAATTTGTCCTGCAGATAACGCCGGCCCTGGTCCCAGTCGATGTCGAACCAGCCCGCGTATTCGGAGTCCGGGCCCCACTCGAGCACGTCCAACCACAGCGGATTGTCCGCGCCGCCCACCCCCATGTGGTTCGGCACGAAATCCAGGATCTGGCGCAGATCGTTTTCCTTGAGCGCCGCGGCCATGCGCGCGAACGCCGCTGTATCGCCGAGCTCCGGATTCAGGGCGTCATGGTCGACGATGTCGTAGCCGTGCGTGCTGTCCGGCCGCGCCTTGAGGTAGGGTGATGCGTAGAGGTGGCTGATGCCGAGCCGCGCGAGGTACGGCGCCAGTTCGGCGGCGCGATCGAAGCCGAAATCCTTGAAGAATTGCAGGCGGTAGGTCGCGCGCGGAATCATGTCGTGCCTCATGTCCGTGGGGCGTTGCTGGCGGTAAGGGACCAGCGCACCGTCCACGGACCGAAAGCGTCGTCGTCGACGTCGCCTTCCTGCCACAGCAGCGTGCCGGACAGCGGGGGAAAGCCGGCCACCCCGGCGTCGGACAGGTTGGCCGCGAGCGTGAGATCGTCTTCTCCGCGCAGGCGCCACGTCACGACCACGGCCCCGTCACTGAGTATCCGGTAGTGCCCAGCGCCACCCGGAATGCCGTCCTTGAGCATGGGCACGATCGCCTGCCGCCGCCGCGGGAGGATCCGCCGGTACCAGTCGAGCCAGCCGGCGTGCGGCGGGCGCTCAATGTCGCCCCAGTCGAGCTTGGCGGCCGCGAAGGTCGCTTGTGCTTGCGGATCGGGGATGCGCTCGCGCGTCGCCTCGTCCTGGAATTCCGGGAACTTCGCGAATTCCTCGCGGCGCCCCTTGCGCACGGCTTCGGCGAGCTCGCCACTGAAATCGCAGAAAAACGGGAACGGCTGCGCCGCCTGCCATTCCTCGCCCATGAACAGCATCGGTATTTGCGGTAGCAGCAGATAGACGGCGGCAATGGCACACACGGCTTCAGCGGACGCGATGGCGCCGATGCGTTCTCCGAACGCGCGGTTTCCGACCTGGTCGTGGTTCTGGATGAAAGCGACGAAGGCGAGCTGCGGCAATTGCGCGCTCGGCTCACCGCGCGGCGTACCGCGGTACGCCATCATCTCGCCCTGGAATGCAAAGCCTTCGGCAAGCGCGCGCCCGAGCTTTTCGGTATCGCCGAGGTAGTCGGCATAGTAGCCTTGGTTCTCGCCGGTCGCGGCCACGTGCAGCACGTGGTGCACGTCGTCATTCCATTGCGCGGTGTAGTGGCGCGGGGCGCCGGCTCCGTCGCGCACCAGGCGGCTCGCCTGGTTTTCCTCGTTCTCCAATAACAGGTGCACCGGCCGGTCGGTCACCGCGGCCCGGATGCGCTCGGCCAATTCGTCGAGCAGGTGTTTCGGGCTGTCATCGATGATCGCGTGTACCGCGTCCAGCCTCAGTCCGTCGAAATGGAACTCCTCGAGCCAGTAGAGCGCGTTGTGGATGACGAATTCGCGCACCGGCTCGCTCGCTTCGCCGTCGTAGTTGACGGCGTCGCCCCATGGGGTCTTGTGGCGGTCGGTGAAAAATTGCGGCGCGTAGACCGGCAGGAAATTCCCCTCCGGCCCGAAATGGTTGTAGACGACGTCCAGCAGCACCATCAACCCGCGTATGTGCGCCGCTTCCACCAGTGCCTTCAGGTCCTCAGGGCGGCCATAGGATGAATCCGGCGCGTAGGGCAGCACCCCGTCGTAGCCCCAGTTGCGCGCGCCCGGGAAATCCGCAGCCGG
>JBOHYX010000175.1:0-5517 GCA_050738115.1 Rhodanobacteraceae bacterium | reverse complement strand
GAGCGTCGCGCCTTCCTTTTGCCCGAGCTCGATGTAGCCGCGCACCTTCCTGAGATGATTCTGGCTTACCATCGGCCCGACAATGGTTTCGTCGTCCAGCGGATCACCGACCGCGAGCCGCTTCGCGCGCGCGACGAACGCATCCGCGAACTTCGGATGCAGCGACTTCTGCACGAAGATGCGCGAGCCCGCGGTGCAACGCTCGCCATTGTTCGAGAAGATCATGAACACCGCGGCGTCCAGCGCGCGCTCGAAGTCGGCGTCATCGAAGATCACGAACGGCGATTTGCCGCCGAGCTCCATCGAGAACTTCTTGAGGCCCGCGACCTGCACGATGTGGTTGCCGGTCACGGTCGAGCCCGTGAACGAAACCGCACGCACGTCCGGGTGCTTCACCAGCGGTTCGCCGGCATCTTTGCCGTAACCCTGCACCACGTTGAACACGCCGGGCGGCACGCCGGCTTCCAGCGCCAGCTTTCCCAGCATCGACGCGGTGAGCGGCGACAGCTCGCTCATCTTCAGCACCGCGGTGTTGCCGAACGCGAGGCACGGCGCCGTTTTCCATGTCGCGGTCATGAACGGCACGTTCCACGGCGAGATCAGCGCGCATACGCCGACCGGCTTGTACAGCGTGTAGTTGAGGTGCGTGTCGGTGGGATAGCTCGCGCCATCGACGCGCGTGCACATCCCGGCGAAATAGCGGAAGTTCATGGCGGCGCGCGGGATCAGCGCGTTGCGCGTCTGCGCGATCGGCTGCCCCGTATCGCGGGTCTCGGTTTCGGCGATCTCGTCCACGTGCGCGAGGATGAGATCCGCCAACTTGTCGAGGATGTTCGCACGCTCGGCCGCGGGCTTGCCCGACCAGCCGGGAAACGCGGCCTTGGCCGCCGCCACCGCCGCATCGACATCGGCGGCGGTGCCGCTCGCGACCTCGGCCAGCACTTGCTGCGTCGCCGGGTTGACGGTCTGGAAGTACTCCGTTGCGGGTGCCTGTCTGCCGTCGATCAGGTGCTCGATCTTTGCGCCGGTTGGGTGACGCAGTGCGGGTGTGGCCTTGATGTCGATCAGGTGTTCGGTCTTCATGCAACCTCTTGCGCTGTCACGCGATTGAAGTCCTTGTCGGACAGGATGAAATTGGTGAGCCGTCCGAGGCCCTCGATCTCACATGTGACCTCGTCGCCCGGGTTCACGTTCACGGTGCCGCGTGGCGTGCCGGTCAGGATGATGTCGCCGGGCGCGAGCGTCGCGAAACTCGAGAGATACGCGATCAATTCGGGAACGCTGGTGATCATGTCGGCCGTGTTGCCGCGCTGCGTTTCGCTGCCGTTGACGAACGTGTGCAGGTCGAGACGGCTGATGTCCGGGACGTCGGCGGCATCGGTCAGCCACGGCCCCAACACGGTGCCACCATCGCGGTTCTTGACCCGAAGGTTCGGCCGGTAGTAGTTCTCGAGGTAGTCGCGCACGGTGTAGTCGTTGGCGATGGTATAGCCGGCGACGTAGTCCAGCGCGTCCGCGTGCTTGACTGCACGCGCGATGCGGCCGATAACCACCGCAAACTCGCACTCGTAGTGCATCAGCTTGACGCCATCGGGACGGCGGGTCGCGCCGCGATGACCGATCACCGAGCCCGGGCCCTTGAGGAACACCAGCGGCTCCTTCCCCGAGGCAACCTTGATCTCCTTTGCGTGGTCGGCGTAGTTCAGCCCCAGCGCGAAAATCGTGCCGGGTTCCACCGGCGCAAGCCAGACCACTTCACTCTCGCTGCACGTGCGCCCGTCGTCGAGCCGTATCCCGCCGTCGGAGGGATACGCCTCGTGGACCGCACCCGAAAACGCTACCCGGGCGCGTTTCATGCGTGCGCCCCTTCGTCGGCCGTCTCCGGCACGAGCCGGAGCCGCAACGCGGGCCAGTCGGCGATGGCGACTGATATTTCATCGGCGGCGCGGGCAACCGGTGCGCCCCACGGCACGCCCAGCGTCAATACGTCACCCGGCGCGAGGGTCATGAATTCGGTCACGTCCGCGATCAGCCGCGCGACGCCACGCACGGAGTTCGCCGTCGTCGACGTGAACGGGGCTTGGCCGCCGACGCGGATACCGATGCGCAGTGCATCCGGAGCCGGTACGTGCCGCACGCCGACGATGCACGGACCGAGCACGCAAAATCCATCGCGTATCAGGTCGCGGACGGGTGGGCGGAAAAAGCCGTCGTTTGGAACGGAGAGGTCCGCCACGATCGTGTACCCCGCCACGTAGTCGAATGCGCCGGCAACGGAGATGCGGGAAGCGCCCCGTCCGAACACGATCCCGAGCGAGCCGCCGATCTGGAGCCCGGGCGCGCCATCCGGAACCAGGACTTCGGCGCCGTGGCCGACGAGCGTGTTGCGCGGCTTGACGTACAGGATCGGCGCCGCCGGTGGATTGGCGTACGGCGCCGTCTTCAGCTTATCGCCCAATGCGGCGAGTGCGTTGCGGTCGTTGAGCAGCGTCGCGTACACCGTTCCCACCCGCGGCGTCGTGAAGCGCGCGCCGTTCGCGTCCAGCGCCCGCACCGCGTCCGCGGTCAGGTCGCGCGGCAACGGCTCGCCGGCGAGCTGTGCGTGGTGATCGCGGACTACGAACATGACAGGCATCCGCGACGTGCCGCACCCGCGAGGCGACATATCGCCCGCATGCATGGAGCCTTCGCGATCACGCCTACACCCTTCGCGCCGCCGGAGCACGGCACCCAACGCGGCGGGCCCGGACCTCGCTGGGGCTGGCGCTGAACCTGGCCCTGAAACTGCGACTAAAGTGGCTGTCGCTGTTGAATCCCCACGCGTAGGCGACTTCGCTGACGCGGCGGCTGGATGGCCCGCAGACAAGATCGCCCATGCAGCGCTCGAGGCGTCGCGCCAGCACGTACTCGCCAGGCGAGACGCTCTCGTCGGCGAACAGGTCATGTACGTAGCGCGCCGAGCAACCGAGCGCCCCGGCCGCGACATCCGATGCGGCGAGCGGCTCATCGAGATGCGCGTCGAGGAACGTCTTCACGCGATACCGCACGCAGCAATCGGCGATCGACCGCTGCCACTTCGACGAGCGGTCGACGACCGCCAAATGGTTTGCCGACGCCACTGCCACTGTCATGGGGCATCTCCGCGCTGTGCGACCACGCCATGCCATCCTACAGATCCAGCGTGAGGCCGGGCGTCAATGCCCGCGACACGCACAGGCACATCATGCCATTGGACGCGCGTTCCGCATCGCTCAGCACGTAATCGCGATGCACCGGAGTGCCTTCGCAGACCCGGGTGACGCACGTCCCGCATTCGCCTTCGCGGCAGGAGAACGGCACGCTGAAGCCGTTGGCCTCCAGCACTTCGAGAATGCTCTTGTCCGGCGGAACCTCGAGCGAGCGGCCGCTTCTGCGCAGCGTGATCGTGAACGCGCTGTCGCGGGACGCCACGGCTGCAGCATTCGCCGGCTTGGCGTCGGGGGTCAGGAATGATTCGAAACGTCCCACGCCCGGACGGTCCGCAAGGTGCTCGCGCACGCCGCTCATCAGCGGCCGCGGGCCGCAACAGTACACGAGTTCGCCGGGCGCGAGGCCCGCCAGCGCATCCGCGACATCCAGATGGCCACCGGCTTCATCATCGAAATGCCAGCGCACGTGCGTGCCGTCGTCGTCGAGGACGTGCAGCACCTCGTAGAAAGCGCTGCGGCAGCGGTTGCGCGCGGCGTAGACAAGACACCACGGTCGCCAGTTGGCGCGGCACCATTGCAGCATCGACAGGATCGGCGTGATGCCGATGCCGCCCGCGACGAAGCGGTAGGCGCTGGCGTCCGGATCGAGCGCGAAGTTGTTCTGCGGTTCGGAGATGTGCAACTCACTCCCCGCCGCAAGCATCCGGTGCACGTACTCGGAACCGCCACGACCGTGATCCGGCGCCTCGCGCAGGACTCCGATCACGTAGCGGTCGCGCTCACGGCTGTCGTTCGCCAGCGAATACTGGCGAACGAGGCCATTCGGCAGCCGCACGTCAAGGTGCGCGCCCGGCTCGAACGGCGGCAGCGGTGCGCCGTCCGCACGTCGCAACTCGAGCACCACGACGTCGCGTGCTTCGGCCCGGTAGTCGGCGATGGTCACCGGAAACATGTCGGCCCCTCGGGCGCCATCCACGGCGGAACGCTCAGACGGCCACGACCTGTGGCTGCGGGCGCGGCGCAGCCTGTTCCTGCGGTTCCGCCTGTTCTTCCTTGACCAGCTTGTCCATCACCCAGCGGAAGTGGGCCAGGCCCTTGTCACGCGCGATCGCACGCAGCTTGAAGTTGGGGTCCGCCTCGAGCACGACCTGCTGGTGTTCGATGATGCCCTTGTCCTCGAAAAAGCCTTCCATCAGGCTGTTGTAGAGCGACAGGCTCACGTCGTTGTTGTCGGAGCTGTGGCTGCCGAGATAGTCGAAGAAGAAGTGCGTGGTGCGTTCGGTCTCGGGTGTCATGAACTGGCAGTCCTGGAACACCACCGCGCCTTCCTTGTTGCCGTTCTCGGCGCCCTGCCCGGCCGGCGCGAACCCGCTTTCCATCGAGAAAATGCCCGGGACCGTCATCGTCACCGTGTTCCAGCGGTCCACCGGTTTGTCGTTGCTGACCTTGACGACGAACGGTGGCGGCGTGCGATTCATGTCCCAGCGCGTCGCGCGGAACCCGTTGTCCAGACGCTCGAACGAGCCCTTCTCGGAAGACTCGAAAGCGTAGGCCTCGGACCCGCACAACGTATTGGTATGCACCCACGCCATGTGCGTGATGTCGCACAGGTTGTCCGCGATCAGCAGATAGTTTGCGTCGTAGTGCAGGTAACCCGGAATACCGTGCCACCTGGGGTCGTGCATGTACCAGATGTCCGGGATCTTCGACTGGTCGGCGCGGCTCGGGTCACCCATCCAGATCCAGATGAATTTGCCCTGCGCGACGACGGGGTAGGTCTTGACGCGCAGGTCCGGCGGGATGCGCGCCTGGCCCGGAATCTCGATGCACTGGCCCGCGGTGTCGAACTTGAGTCCGTGATACATGCAGCGGATGCAGTCGCCCTCCATGCGGCCGTCGGACAACGCCGCGCCGCGATGGCAGCAGCGGTCTTCCATCGCGTGCACTTCGCCGCTCATGCCGCGATAGATCAACACGGGTTGGTTCAGCAGCGTGCGTGCCACCAGTTTGTGGTCGACCAGCTCGTAGTCCCACGCAGCCATGTACCAGCAGTTCTTCAGAAACATGTCACCCTCCGATTCGATGCCAGCCCGCGCCTGCAGGCGATACGGCGCGGTCGCACTTCGCTGTACTACGAGCTACGCGAATGCGCAAGCGCCGCTTGTCACATTATCCAGCCGCTGCGTTCCGTTCAATCGGTCGCGCGCGGTTTCGTCCCGGCCAAGGCGCACGCCGAGCCGCGGAATCGATGCAGCGATCTCCTTGTAAATCAATAGGCTGCAATCAGAACGCGCCTGGCTTTCCACGATCGGAACTCGCGTTCGGTGCA
>JBOHYX010000174.1:0-5545 GCA_050738115.1 Rhodanobacteraceae bacterium | reverse complement strand
ACGAACGCCCGTGCGAACTCGGGCGCGGGCACGAAATGGCGCCGCAGCGACTTGGGGAGACTGCGGATCAGCGATGCGACCTTGTCCGCCAACAGGCCGGGCACCAGCCATTCGCAGTGCGCCGCGGGAACCGCATTGAGCAGCGCCAGCGGTACCTGGAGCGTCACGCCGTCGGCGGGATCGCCCGGCACGAATCGGTATTCGAAATGGAGCTTGTGGTTGGCGACTTCCATCGCATCCGGAAACGCCCCCGCATCGCCGTGCGCACCGGGCTCGAGGACATCCTTCAGGGACCAGTGCAGCGCAGCGCGTTCCGCGGCAGACGCGCGCCCGTACCAAGCGTCCAGCGCGGCGGACGACGCCACGGATTCGGGCAGCTTGCCCGCGAAGAACGCGGCCAGATCCTCGTCCGGTTTCACCAGCCCTTCGCGCCGTTGCTGCGCCTCGAATCCGCGTGCCTCATCCAGCACCTGCGCGTTCGCACGCACGAAATCTGCGCGGCAATCGATGTCGCAGCGCGCCAGCGTTTCACGCAGGAAAATCGCGTGGGCGAGCGGCGGATCCTGTTTGCCGAAAGTGACGGTGCGCCTCTCGACGAGCACCAACCCGTACAACGACACCTGCTCGAACGCCTGCAGCGTGCCGCGTGCGCGCGACCAGTGCGGATCGCTGCAGGTCCGCCGCAGCAGGTGCGCGGCCTGGCATTCGACCCAAGCCGGCTCGATCCGCGCGCACTGCATGCCCCACACCTTGCCGCCGAGATCGAGGACCTGCGCCACGAACAGCCACGCGGGTGATTTCTTCGCGAGCGCCGAACCAGGGAAGATCCTGAACTTGCGTTCGCGCGTCCCGCGATAGACGCCCTGCTCGTCCTTGCGTGCGACGTTGGCGGGCAGGCCCGCAAGCAACGCGAGGTGGATTTTTTCGTAAAGCGCGGGACTCGGGACTCGGGACTCGGGACTCGAAGGAGCGGCGCTGGAAGTACCCGAATGCGGCCGCACAGTTGCGACGGGGCGCCGCGTGTCGCCTACCACGTCACGGTTGCGAGCTGTTGATTTTCCGAGTCCCGAGTCCCGAGTCCCGAGTCCCGCGCGACAGGTCCCGGGTTCCGGGTCCCGAGTCCCGCCTTCGAGCAGCAGTTGCCGATGCAACTCCCGCCACTCGCGCATCCGCATGAAGGACACGAACTGCTTCGCGCACCAGTCGCGCAGTTTCGACTGGCTCAATTCCTCGTGCGCGGCGCGGTACGCATTCCACAGGTTCAGCACGCCGACGAAATCCGATTGCGGATCCGCGAATGCCGCATGCGCGGCGTCGGCCTGCTGTTGCCGATCGGCAGGCCGTTCGCGCGGATCCTGGATGCCGAGGAACGCGACGATGGGCAGCACTTCGCGCGCCACGCCAAGCGCGTCCGCTTCGACGAGCATGCGCGCGAGCTGCGCATCGATCGGGATGCGCGCGAGCTGCCTTCCCGTCGCCGTCAGGCGGCGCGCGTCATCCACCGCACCGATTTCCGCGAGACGGCGCCAGCCGTCGTTGATGGCGCGCGGGTCGGGCGGGTCGAGGAATGGAAAATTTTCAATGGTCCAAACGCCTGCGTCCTGCATTCGTTCGGACACGCCGGGCTCGGCACATGTCCGAACCCGGCTACGCCGAATCGAATCGTCCCTGGTTCGATTCGCGCGCGAGCCATCCCTGGCTCGCTGCTCCACGTCACCGAGCCCGAGATCGAGCATCCGCAGGATCACGTCGGCGAGTGCGCTGCGCAGGATCTCCGGATCGCCGTATGGCGCGCGCGCGGCGAAGTCGGCCTCGTCGTACAGGCGCACGCAGATGCCGGGGCCGACGCGTCCGCAGCGCCCGGCACGCTGGTCGGCGGCCGCCTGCGATATGGATTCGATGCGCAGCCGTTCGATCTGGCCGCGGCGCGAGTAGCGCTTGACGCGCGCGTCACCCGAATCGACGACCCAGCGGATGCGTGGAACGGTCAGTGACGTCTCGGCCACGTTGGTCGCCAGCACGATCCGCCGCGCGGGGCCCGGCTTGAACACGCGGTCCTGTTCCTTTACGGACAGCCGTGCGTACAGCGGCAGCACCTCGGTGTGTCGATACTGGCGCCGCGCCAACACGAGGTGCGCGTCGCGGATTTCCCGCTCGCCCGGCAGGAACACCAGTACGTCGCCGCGCCCGGCGTCGGACGACGCGCCCTCGCGGATGATGTCATCCAGCGCGGCGGCCACGCGCTCGGTCAGGCCTTCCTCGCGTTCGGGCGGGCGGTAGCGGATCTCGACGGGCCACGCGCGGCCTTCCACCGTCACCACCGGCGCGTCGTCAAAGTGGTCGGCAAAACGTACGGTGTCGATGGTGGCCGAGGTGACGATCACCTTCAGGTCGCGGCGCCGGCGCAACAACTGTTTCAAATACCCCAGCAGGAAGTCGATGTTGAGGCTGCGTTCGTGGGCCTCGTCGATGATCAGTGTGTCGTACGCCGCAAGCCGACGGTCGTGCGTCATCTCCGCCAGCAGGATCCCGTCGGTCATGAACTTGACCAGCGTGTTGTCGCCGAGTTGCTTCGCGAAGCGCACTTCGTAGCCGACGATGCCGCCCGGCTCACCACCGAGTTCGGTCGCCACACGACGCGCCATCGCACGCGCCGCCAGGCGCCGGGGCTGGGTGCAACCGATCATGCCGGCGATCCCGCGCCCAGCGGCCAGGCACAGTTTGGGCAACTGCGTGGTCTTGCCGGACCCGGTTTCGCCCGCGACCACCAGCACCGGGTGTTCGCAGATCAGCCGGGTGATTTCGTCCGCGCGCCGCGCGATCGGCAGCGACTCATCCAGCGCAATTGAAGGCACCAACGCGGCGCGTGCCTCGCGCTGCGCCGCCGACCGCGCAATGTCGCGCGCCAGCTTCCGCAGCGCATCGGGCGACGACGGGCGCGTGCGCTCCAGCTTGCGCAGGCGACCGCGCAGCCGCCCTGCGTCGCGGGCGAGCACACCGTCGAGCAGGCGATCCAGTTCACGCGGCGACGGCGGGCGCTCGCTGCGCGGGCCTCTCTTCGAATCCATCGCGACATGGTATTCGACGTCGCCATGGGCGCGGCCATCCGCACGGGATCAGCCACGGGCATGGTTGATGCTGAATGTGATCGCAATGGGCGCACGACCAAGGCGCCGCAAAGGCCCGTTCCTGCGCTAGGGTGAAGCACGCAGCGCGACGCTTCTCCTTACGGTCGTTCCGCGCGCTGCCATACGGTACGGCCGATCACGAGAGGAGGACCCGTATGCACAGCAAACGTTATCGAATTGCCTGTCTTGCAACGGGCGTAGCCGCGGCGGTCGCTCTGGGCGGATGTACCAATTACGTCAAGAAGAGCGAATTCAACGCGGCCATCGCCAAACTCCAGAATACCGACCAGAGCCTGCAGCAGCAGATCAATTCCATGTCGCAGGACATGAAATCGCACTTCGCCAAATACGATACCGAAATCACCGCGATGCAGGGACGCATCAGCGTCAATGACATCGCCCATTTCTCCTTCAACAGCTCGACGCTCCGCGATCAGGACAAGCCCAAGCTCGATGAGTTCGCGAAGATCATGCGCCAGTACCACCCCGATGCGCTGGTCACCGTGGAAGGCTTTGCCGATCCTGCGGGCTCGGTCGCCTACAACAGACACTTGGGCATGCAGCGCGCCGACGCGGTACGCAACTACCTGGTCAACACCGATGGCATGGCCGCAAGCCAGGTGCGTGCCGTCAGCTACGGCAAGGCCAGCAACCGCGAGGTGAAGCCGGGCGCCACCCACGCCGCCGGTCAGCCGAACCGCCGCGCGACGTTGGTGATCGACTTCGCCGGCACCGGAACCGGGACGGCGGACGCCGGTCCGGCCGCGCCGACTGCGCCGTAGCATCCACGCGCACACATCCGCCCTGCCGCACGGGTAACCGCGGCAGCGCGGGCGTGTGGCTCGATGCGACGCGACCGGCACGCGTGGCCCGCCCCAGCGCGATCCAGGAGCAACGCAGGTCGGGTGCGACCGGCGATCGCCGACCGGCAACCCGTAACCAGAACGTACGCCGGACTCAGCCGGCCGGTTTCGGCAAACGGCCGTCAGCCGGCCGCGAGCGCGACCGTGACGGACCTGAGCGGCTTGTGGGGCACCAGCTCTCGCAGCTTGGCAGTCGCCTGCACAGCGCGACCACGGGCGTCCGAAGCCGGGCCCGCACCGCGCTCGCGCCATTCACGGAATACGGGTCGATGTGCGATACATCCCGTCGGTGTCAAACGCGCCTGCGCCCGAAGATGAGCGAGACGATGAACAGGATGAGGAAGATGACGAACAAGACCTTCGCGATGGTCGCGGCAATGCCGGCCACGCCGATGAAACCGAAGGCGCCGGCGACGATCGCGATGATCAGGAATACAACGGCGTACCAGAGCATGGTGATCTCCTTGGTGGTATGAGTCAGCGTCCTGGCCACGGCCCGACGGCGATAGCTGCTGTCGTTGCTGGTCGCGAACGGCGTACGCCGCCCGCGGAAAGGTCTCCGGGCGATGCCTCCATGCATTCGTCCGGAGTAGAGCCCGTCGTGTCTTGCGCACGTTGCGGGCGCCGGGAGGTCGTGTTCGTTCGGCCTGACCCGGTCGGCTCCGTCCCTGGAACCGCGTGGATGCGCCCTGCGAAGGGCGCTGTTCGCGAAGTCGGCGACGCGGACGCCCCGTCCATGGGAAACGTCCGCGCGCCGAACGCCTACAGGTCCCGGTCGAATTCCCGGATCTGCTCCTTCGCCTTGTCACGAGCGATCCCGTAACGCTCGTGCAATGTTCCGGCGAGGTACTCGGTGCTGCCGTCGGCAACCGTGAGGTCATCGTCGGTCAGTTCGCCCCAGCGCGCCTTCAGCTTGCCGTGCAACTGTTTCCATTGACCCTTGATCTTGTCTTCCTTCATGGATTCCTCCTTGTTTGAACGTTCCGACCTTCAGAACGCGACAGCGTCAACCCGGCCACTGCTGTCGAAAAACCACAGGTCGGGCGTGAAGTCGTGGATCTGTTTCCAGGCTTCGAAGGCGTCGAATCCGTATCGATCCTGCAGCACGCGAATGAGGTCGCCGACGTCGCCGCAGTCGATCGCCAGATCGCTTTCGGTGAGACGGGGCCAGCGCCTGTGGAACGCGCCGCGAAGCTGCGCCCAATGCGAACTGATCAGGTCCTCGCGCATGACACATCCTTGTCCATGGAAGTAGCTTGTCGCAGGGACAGGATGCCGCCGCGATCATGAATCCTCGCTGGTTCGCAGCGACGCCGAGGCAACGCGGCACGTTCACAGGTTGCGCTCGAACTCGAACACCTGCAGCAGTGCCTCTCGCCGGTCGACGCCATAACGTTCCTCGAGCAGGCCAGCCAGATACTCGGCGTCGCCGTCCGGACGCAGCACGTCCTGCCACTTGAGCTTGCGCCAGCGACGCCTCAGCTTGCCGCCAAGGTCGCTCCACTCTTCCTTGATCCTGTCGCGGCCGGGCGCCAGGCGCTCGGGGCGCCACTG
>JBOHYX010000173.1:0-5554 GCA_050738115.1 Rhodanobacteraceae bacterium | reverse complement strand
GTTGCATCGCCAGCACGTCGCGGTCCGACAGCGTGTTGACGTTGACGAACATCTCCGGGCAATCGGAAAAATCCGCCGCGGCCATCCGGTGGCGCTGGTACCAGCGGTCGATCTTGCGCTCACCCGCCGCAAGGTAATCCTCGAGGTCTTGGCGAAGGTCGCAGCGCAGCAGCGCGAACACCGGTTCGAGGCGGTCGCCGCTGTGCCCGACGCCAATTTCCGCGGCATCGCGCACGATCGCCTGCCACAGCCGCGGCCCGAGGTTGGCGGGCACCTGCGGACTGTCGCACGGTGAAGTCAGCAGCCATTCGGTATCCGTGGCAGCCATCATGCTGGCGATGCCGGCCAAGGGGCCGAGGAAACCTTCCTGCCGGTCGCGGACCACCGTCACGCCGTAGCGCTCGTATCGATCGAGACTGCGATTGGCGTTGATCAGCATCCGCGCCGTCTGCCCGCGCAACGCATCCATCACGTACTCGACCATCGCGCGCCCGCCGAGCTCGACCAGCCCCTTGTCGACGCCACCCATGCGGGTCGCCCGTCCGCCGGCGAGGATGCCTGCCGTCACGCGTTCGCGCGGGTACGGCCGGGAGTCAGGCGACGGCGTTGCAGGAGCACTCATGCCGCGCGTATCCGGGAAAGGCTTTGCCGGGCGCGCAGTACGCGCAGGCCGGATCGGGGCGGACGTTGAGCTCGGTGAATTTCATGCTGAGCGCGTCGTAGCAGAGCAGTCGTCCGACCAGCGTCCGGCCGATGCCGAGCACCAGCTTCAGCGCCTCGGTCGCTTCCAGCAGCCCGACCACACCGGGCACCACGCCCAGCACGCCGGCTTCGTTGCACGACGGCGCGAGCTCGGGCGGCGGCGGTTCCGGGTAGAGGCACCGGTAGCACGGCCCGCCGCCGGGCGCAGCCGGCCAGAACACGCTGATCTGCGCGTCGAAGCGGAAGATCGACCCGTGCACGCAGGGCAGCCCGAGGTGCACGCACGCGTCGTTGGCGAGGTAGTGCGCGGCGAAGTTGTCGGAGCCGTCGACGATCACGTCGTAACCCGAAAACACGCCTTCGACATTTTCCGGCGACAGCCGCAGTTCATGCGCCTGCACCTGGACCGTCGGGTTCAGCGACAGCAGCGCGCGCCGCGCGGACTCCACCTTGGATTCGCCGACCGCCCCATCCGTGTGGATGACCTGGCGATTCAAATTGCTGCGATCGACGACGTCGTGGTCGAGGATGCCGAGCGTGCCGACGCCCGCCGCCGCGAGGTACAGTCCCGCGGGCGCACCCAAGCCGCCCGCCCCGATCAGCAGGATCCGCGCGTCGCCGAGTTTCTGCTGGCCGGCCTCGCCCACTTCAGGCAGGATCAGTTGCCGCGCGTAGCGTACCCGCGCGTCGGCGTCGAGCACCTTCGGGATGTGGAAGGGCAGCCCTTCGTCCTTCCAGCGGTTGAACCCGCCCGCGACCGAGCGCACGTCGCGGTATCCGAGCTCGCGCAGGCTCTTGGCCGCGAACAGCGAGCGCACGCCGCTGCCGCACATGACCAACAGCGACTGATCCGGATCGGGTGCCACGTCCTCGATGCGCAGCTCGAGAAAGCCGCGTCCGAGCGCCACCGCGCCATCGGCAACGCCCTGCACGGTCTCGTCGCTTTCGCGCACGTCCACGAGCACGGCACCGCGCCCGGCCAGCGCCCGCGCTTCCGTGGGCGTCACCTGCGGAATCTCCGCACGCAGGGCCTCGAGCCGCCGGTCTTTCGCTTTCATCGCCCAACCACTCCGCAAGAAGACGGACGCAGCGCCTCAACCGCCAGCCACCGACGGGACGATCATCACGGTGTCACCGTCGGCGAGCGGCGTGTCCAGGCCGTCGAGGTCGCGGACGTCGTTGCTGCGCACGAATAGCTTCACATAGGGCCGCAGCTTACCGTCGCGCGTCAGCACGTGCTGCAGCAGCGCGCCGTGGCGCGCGCCCGCGGCGGCCAGCACGTCGCGTACCGTCGCCGCGTCCACTTCGAGCTGGTCGGCACCGTCGCAGTGCATCCGGAGCGCCGCGGGAACCAGCAGGGTGATGCGCGGGGCCGCGCCATTCAGCATGTCGACACTCGCGTTCATGCATCGAGGATACCACCGGCTTCAAGGCCCGATCCGTCACGGGCGGGTGCGTGCGACCACTTCGACGATCGGTTCGGCCGTGCGCATCGCGGCGACCACCACGCGGTCGTAACGATCGCTCAGGTCCAGCGCGATGCGTGCGGCGTCGTGCGCCGCGGCACGCTCGACCGCGCTTTCGGCCATGTTGATCACAGGTACGAAGGTTGCATGGCCGACGCCCCGCAGAAGGCCATCCGGGGAGGCGATCAGGCGCGCCAGGTGCAGCGGCGTCAGCGCTTCGCCGTCCGCCGCGCCCGTCACCGCCGAAACGCACTCGGGCCGGTGCGCGCAGCGGGCGGTGAGCGGCAGCCCGATCGCTCGCGCCGAGACGAGGCCGAGGACGGTCGAAGCGCCGGCCACCAGATTCGGCTCCTGTGCGTCGGGCGCCTTGATGAGACGCATGCGCGCGCCGTCCGCCTTGACGAGGGTGACGTCGAACTTGCCTTCGACATGACATTGCAGCACCTGCGCGGGCGCGAGCCCGACGTAGCGGCCCGGTTTGTCGGACGGGCACGCGTAGGCGACTTTGGCGTGCGACCTTGCCGCCGCCAGCGCGGCAGCAACGATGCGGTCCGGCGCGTCGACGACGGGACAGGCCGCGAGGTCGTCGGGAAACGTGTAGGTGAATACCGTGGACGTGAAAGCCGCGCGCCCGGGATGCGCCGCCAGCAGCCGGTACAGCGTCGTCTTCTTGCCACCGGCGCCGACCGCGCAGACGATGCCGCGACGCGCGCCAAACAGATCCAGCAGGTCTGCGTCCCTCATGCCAACGGGTCCAGTGCGTGCGCCGACACCGACAGGATCCCGGGAAGATACCCGCACAGGACGCGCCAGTGGTCGCCCCCGTCGTTGCTGCCGAAAAGATGCCCGCTGGAGCTTCCGAAGTAGAACCCGCAGGGTTCGAGGCCATCGCCGTCGAGCCCGTCGCGGAGGATCGTCACGTACGCATTGGCCTGCGGCAGACCATCTTCGAGCGCGGTCCAGCTCCGGCCGGCGTCGCGCGAGCGGTACACGCGGATGCGGCCATCCACGGTCGCGCGGAACTGACTGTTGCGCTCGGGAATCACGAGCACGCTGTCGGGATCGGCGGGATCGCTCGCCAGCGCGTAGCCGAAATCGCTCGGCAATCCTGTCGTGATTTCGTGCCAGTGGTCGCCGCCATCGTCGCTGCGATACGTGCCGCAGTGGCTCTGCTGGTACAGCCGCAGCGGATCGGCAGGGTGCAGCAGGATGCGGTGCACACACTGGCCGCTCACCGGTTCGCGTTCGGGGAGATACGGCGCGCGCACCCCGGCGTTGACGGGCGCGAAGCTTTGCCCGCCATCGAGCGTCCGATACACGCCACCCGCCGACAGCGCGACGAACACGCGTCCGGGATCGCGCGGATCCACCTGGATCGAATGCACCGCAAGGCCGCCCTTCGCCGGCGCCCAGGTTGCGCGCGTGGGATGCCCGCTGAAGGCCGGAAGCGGGGTCCAGCTCTCGCCACGATCGCGGCTCACGAACAGCCCCGGCGGCTCGATCCCCGCATGGATCGTGTCGGGTTCAGCATCGGCACCGGGCGCGATGCTCCAAAGCCTCCGGATGCTGGCAGGCGTCTCGTCGTGACGGTGACGCGGGATCTCGCGCAAGGGCTCCCAGCTTCGGCCCGCGTCGTCGGTCCGATACACGTGCTTGCCCCAGACCGAGTGCTCGCCGACCGCAAAACCGGAACCGGGCCGGCGGCCGTCCAGGAAGGCCCGCTGGATTTCGTAGCCGGCAAGGTGCGGGCCTTCGACGTGCCAGTTCCCCCGCGCAGCATCGGAGCGGACGATGAACAGACCCTTGCGGGTGCCCACGAGCAGCGCCACCGACATGTTGCGATCTGCGCTGGCACGCACCATGTTTCCTCCCGGGCAAACGGTCCACGCGATCCGACACACCGGTCGACGTACGCGGGTTGCGAGACATGGTAGCGACGTGGCGGCGCCTGCCGTGGGTCAAACCGGGCCCTTGGCGGATGCGCTACGCTCAAAGCGATGCAACGAGAAATGATGCAAGGCATGATGACCCGGGATACGTTGGGACGACCGATGCGCGACTTGCGCATCTCGGTCACCGACCGCTGCAACTTCCGCTGCGTCTACTGCATGCCCAAGGAGCTGTTCGGCGCCGATCACGCGTTCCTGCCGCACGCGAGCCTCCTGACGTTCGAGGAGATCGCCCGGCTCGCGAACCTGTTCGCCCAGCTCGGCGTCACCAAGCTGCGCCTGACCGGGGGCGAGCCGCTGGTGCGCAAGGACATCGAAAACCTGGTGGAACTCCTGGCGCCGATTCCCGGCATCACCGACATCAGCCTCACCACCAACGGTTCGCTGTTGACTGCCGACAAGGCGCAAAAGCTCAAGGCTGCGGGCCTCGGCCGGATCACGGTCAGCCTCGATGCACTGGACGATGCGACCTTCAAGGCGATCAACGGCGTCGGCTTTCCGGTGGAACGCGTGCTCGATGCGATCGACCACGCCGCGGCTGCCGATCTCGGCCCGGTCAAGGTCAACATGGTGGTCAAGCGTGGTGCCAACGACTCCTGCATCGAGGCGATGGCCGAGCATTTCCGCGGCACCGGCTACATCCTGCGCTTCATCGAATTCATGGACGTCGGCACCACCAACGGCTGGCGCATGCAGGACGTGGTGCCAGCCGATGAGGTGCTCGAACGCATCGACGCACGCTGGCCGATCGAACGGGTGCCGGCGAACTATCCGGGCGAGGTGGCCAACCGCTGGCGCTATCGCGACGGCGCCGGCGAGATCGGCGTGATCGCATCGGTCACCAAGCCGTTCTGCGGCGGGTGCACACGCACGCGCCTGTCGGCCGAAGGCGTCCTGTATACCTGCCTGTTCGCGGCGCTCGGGTCCAACCTGCGGGATACGCTGCGCAGCGGCGCCAGCGACGATGCAATCGTCGAGAAGATCGCCGGTGTGTGGGGGCGCCGTCGCGACCGCTATTCCGAGTTGCGCAGCCAGGCGACGCCCGGGATCCGCGGGCGCAGGAAGATTGAAATGTCGTATATTGGTGGTTGATTTTCGGACGTTGGCGGAGCCATGGAACAGCAAGTCGCGGTGCAATGCTTCGGGATTCTCGAGCAGGTGTGCGGGACGCGCGAACGCGCGGTGTCGGTTTCGGCGCTGCCGGTCACCGTGGCCGGCGTCCTCGAAAACCTGGCGAGGGACGTGCCGGGCGTGCGCGCGTACCTCGCGCACACGGCCTGCGCGATCGGCGACCGCATCGTCAAGCGCGATGCCGCGCTCAAGGCCGGCGACACGCTGGTGCTGCTGCCGCCGGTGAGCGGGGGCTGACCCGGCGATGTCACGCCACGACAAAGGGGCAAGCATGTCGCCACGCCTCACCAACCAGCCGCTGGAACT
>JBOHYX010000172.1:0-5561 GCA_050738115.1 Rhodanobacteraceae bacterium | reverse complement strand
AGTACATCAAATCGAGGCTGGCACCGCACAAGGCCCCCGGGGGAATCGAATTCCTGGCCGAGCTTCCCAAGACCGCCACGGGCAAGATCCAGCGCTTCCGGTTGCGCGAACGCGAAAGCGACATCAAGTGAGCGGGACGGTCCGAATCCAGGCGGCGGGCCGCGGGTTCGACATCGAATACGCCTTCGTCGGCGCCACGGAGACCAACGCACCCTGGCTGGTGATCCTGCACGAAGGCTTGGGCTCGCTGGCGATGTGGCGGGACTTTCCGGCGCGGCTGTGCGCTGCGTGCAACGTGCGCGGACTGGTGTATTCGCGCCCCGGCTACGGCCGCTCCACGCCGCGCGCCGCAGGCGAGCACTGGGCGCCGGATTTCATGGAACGCGAGGCGAGCGCGGTCCTGCCCGCACTGCTCGATGCGCTCAGCGCGCCCCCGCGCCATTCGCTGTTCGGGCACAGTGACGGCGCATCCATCGCGCTGATCCACGCCGCGACTTGTCCGCAGCGGGTCGCAAAAGTCGTGGTGGAAGCGCCGCACATCATGGTCGAGGACGTCTCCATCGCCAGCATCGCGGCCGCGCGGACAACCTATCTCGAAACCGACTTGCGCCAGCGGTTGGCCCGCTACCACGCGGACGTCGACTCCGCCTTCTGGGGATGGAACGACATCTGGCTCGACCCCGCGTTTCGCGACTGGTCGATTCGGTCGGTCCTGCCACGCATCGAGTGTCCGATCCTGGCGATCCAGGGACGCCAGGACCAGTACGGGACCATGGCCCAGATCGACGGCATCGCCGCGGCGCTGCCGCCGGGCCAATGCCAGCTGCTGAAACTGGACCCATGCTCGCACTCGCCGCATCGTGACCAGCCGGAGGCGGTGATGGCGGCGACCGCACGTTTCCTTCATGGAACCGAATAGGTGCGTTCGCGAGCCGACGTGAGGATTCCGGTCTGGATGGCTGCGGTTCCGGTGATCGCTGACCAACGCGCCGACCATGGTCACTGCCGCTGGCGCCGACGCGACGGGACTGGCGACTGGGCGGGTTCGGCCCGAAGCGGCCGGCCGGCGTGATCTGACGAGTGGCCGCTTCTTCCAGAATTGCAGACATTCCGACATTGCATGGGGTAATCGGATCTGCCCGACCGCCGGAGCGCTTCGGTATTTCCATTCTTGCGCAAGCGGACACACCCGAGCGTGCCCTACGCCGCGCGCGTCCGCGAAATCAATCACGCGCCAATGCGTCGATGATCGGGAGCTTGGCGTACCGTGGCACGCGTGGCAGTGCGCAATCAGCTCGTCCAAGGCGCCTTGCAGAGCAGTAAGGTCCGCTATCTTTTGGTGGATCAGCGCCCGTTTACGCGTTGCGAGCGCCTGAGTAGGCGCACAAGCTCGCGTGCGGTCCAAGGACAACAGCGCGGCGATTTCATCCAGCGTGAACCCCAGCCCTTGTGCCCTGCGGATGAAGCGGAGCCGTCTGACCGACTCGTCCGAATAACACCGCTGGCCACCCAACGGCTTGGGCGGAACGGCCAACAATCTGCGACGTTGGTAGTAGCGGATCGTCTCTACGCTGACCTGCACCGCCAGGCCAGTTTCCCAATCGTAAACAAGGCTGCCATACAGTGCTTGACTCCGTACCCAACTCCGGTTTTAGAGTAATTGCGAAGCGCGGAGGAGTGTTGCAATGCCAGCCAATCCTGCGGAAAACGCGAACCGTTCACGTGACCTGACGCGCAGCTGGTGGGCGCTGCTGTACTGGGGCGTGCCAATCGTCCTTTTGAATCTGGACAATGTATGGCCCAATGCCACGAAGTGGTTACTGGTGGCCGGATTCTCGCTGGCTGGTGCAGGCTGCCTGTTGAACGCCACGCGCTGCAGCCGAACGCACTGCCTCGTGACCGGGCCACTGTTCGTGCTGGCGGCCGCGTGGTCGTTGCTGGCAGCTGTCAACGTGGTGCCGCTCCACAACAATCTCCTGTCTGCGGTCGTCATGGGCATACTAATCCTTGCATTTCTCGCGGAGTGGCCAATAGGCCGTTACGCAAATCGCCGCCGCGGGGCACGTGATGCGTGAAGTCGTACACGAATCGGTACTGACCTGTCCGCAATGCGGCTACGCGCAGCAGGAACACATGCCAGACGACGCTTGCCTGTATTTCTATCAGTGCTCCCGTTGCAACACGTGGCTGCGCCCGCAGCCTGGCGACTGTTGTGTGTTCTGTTCGTACGGTTCGGTACCCTGTCCGCCCGTGCAACGACACCGTTTAAGCGTCAACTGACGCCTGAGTAGACTCGCGTCCAATTCACATTGGCGCTGTGGTGACTCGTCTCCCCCCCCATCTGCTTGTGCGCTTCAGCCTCGTTGTGGGGGAAAAGTGGAGCAAAGAGGCAAGGTTTACTTTCGCGCCGATTGCTCGCCCGTACTCGACGAAGGTGCCGGCGCACGGCAGCACGCGACAGTTGGCGCCGTGCGGCGAACGGTCGCTTGCCCAAAGTCACCGGACGTTCGTGTGCCAGCTTTCAACTCCGCTTTGGGTCGATGGCACGCGTTCGCGATTCGTTTCGACCGTCGGGATGGTGGTCAGCACCGGCCGGCGCGCCACGCTGCTACGCTGGTGGCGTTTGCGCTGTCTCAAAGCGAAATTACGATGCGGAAATCCTTCGTTGCACACCGGGCGGGTGCGCCGTGCGTCGCGGCACTGTGCGCCGTGATCCTGGTGTTCGCCGCGGGTCAGGCGCACGCGCAGTTTCCTTTTGCTTCGCTGAAGGATGGGCAGGCCATTCCGGCGCCGGCATTGGCGCAACTCAAGACGGTCAGCCGCCGCGATGCCGGCCGCGCGCCCGTCCCCCGCGCCGATCCGTTGCAGGCGGTCCCGGACGCGAAGCCCGGCGCAGGCAAACCGTGGGTGTTGTACGTGGGCGGGGAGTTTTGCCCGTATTGCGCGGCGCTGCGCTGGCCGCTGGTGCTGGCGCTGATGCGCTTCGGCAATTTCACCGGCCTCAAGGCGACGCGCTCGAGTTCAAGCGACGTGTACCCGAACACCGCCACCTTCAGCTTCGTCGGCAGCACCTATCGCAGCCGCTGGCTCGATCTGCAGGCCGTGGAGACGGCCGACCGGCAGGACCACCCGCTGCAGAAACCGGACAAATTCCAGATGGCGCAATTTTTGCGCTTCGATCGCGCGCCTTACACGAACGAGCCGGGCTCGATCCCGTTCCTCGACCTCGACGGGCGCTGGGTCGCGGTGGGCTCGCCGTTCGACCCGGAGCTGTTGCACGGCATGGGCTGGTACGACGTCGCGGCCCGGCTCGAATCGGGCAAGGGCCCGCTGTGGGAGGCCGTGTTGGGCGAGGCCGATCTCCTGACGCGCCAGTTGTGCGTCCTGACCCGCGGGCAACCGCGCGCCACCTGCGACCTGTCCACTCGCAAACGCTGACCGGCTTCGTGGTTCGCCAGTCAGGGAAACTCTGATCGATCCAAATTGCGTCATTCCCGCGAAAGGGGGAATCCAGCGCGTTTGTTGTAACGTCTTGAAATGCAACGAAACTGGATTCCGGGTTCCGCCGCGATGGAGCCGCGGCGGCCCCGGAATGACGGGAAAAATCGGAGCTTCCTTGGCCCGGCGGCAGCGCGCGCGCCGGGTTCGACCGTCGCCGCGCCGACGCAGTCTCAGCCGCCGCTGCCGGCCGGCGCCGGACCCGGCAGGAAATTGCCTTCCGGTGTGCCCCGCGCCGGCGCGATCGGCGGTCCCTTTTCGTTGGCCGGCTTGCTGCCGTACGTCTCGGCGGCCGGATTGCTGCCGTAGGTCGGCGTGTCCTGAAAGGGCTTTTCCACCTTCCACGCGGTCGCGACGTAGAACACCACCCATGCCACGATGATCATCGACAGGATCCATACCCACGTCGGGATCGGCGAACGTGCCTCGGCACGGCGCGGATCGAACGGATCGTCGGTACTGAACGCGTCGACCTTGAGGCGCAGCGTGCCGCGTCGCGTCGAGCCCGGCCGCAAGCCCGCCACCACGATCCCGGGACCGTTCTGGACGTGGAACGGAATCTCCTCGACGCCCTCGTTGCCGCTCTGGTCCTCGGCCCGGACGATCAACCGGTGCGGACCATCGACGAGCTTGCGCGTATCGAGCGTAAGCGCCGCCGGCAATTCGTGGTCGATGACCGGCGTTGCCTCGTTGTCCAGATAGACGCGAACGTGTGGCTTGGGCATGGCTCGACGCTCCCTTCAGCGGTCCGGCCGCAGGATGTCGTACTTGACGTGATGCCGGTCCCGTTCACCGGGCCGGAAGATCAACCAGAACATCAACCCGAAGCATCCGACGGTAATCACGCCACCGACGACCAGGATCGCCAGCACGCCCCAAAACGGACCCATCATCATGTTCTGCATGATCAATCTCCGTCACTTGCCCTTGGCACGGATCGCTGCCACGTCCGCGGGCGTGATGGGCTTGCCGTGGTTGCCCCAGTTCGAGCGTTCGTAGTTGACGAGGTTGGCGATTTCGACGTCGCTCAACTGGCTCGCGAACCCCGGCATGGTGCCGTTGTAGCTAGCGCCCTTGACCGTGATCGTGCCGGTCTTGCCATCCAGCACCGTATGGATCTGCGCGGTAGGATCCGGATCGTTCACCACCGGGTTGCCGGCCAGCGGCGGAAACGCAGCGGGAATCCCTTCGCCCGTGGCCTGATGGCAGGAACTGCAGGTGTTGTCGTACGCCTGCTTGCCCTTGGCAGCGTCATAGGCGTAACCCCCGGCGGCGGCCGCGCTGGCCGGTGCGCTGGTCGCTGCGGTCGACGCCGGCCCACCCATGCCGGCGTTCATCTTGAAGCCCGGGATCGTGGTCTGCTTCAGCGACATCAGGTAGGCAACCAGCGCCTTGGCGCGCGCGGTCGGGATCACCTTGCCGGTCTTCGGAGCGAACGCCGCCGGAACCGGAATCGCGGTCTCGCCCGCGGGCACCTGGTCGACCACCCGGAACAGGAACTTGAAATCGGGCATGATCGATCCGGATGACACCGAACGCGGATCCCACAGGTGCATGTACTGCCAGATCTCGCCCCGACGGTTGCCGATGTTGGTGAGATCGGGTCCGGTGCGCTCCGAGCCCAGCAATTCGGGAGTCTGGTAGGCGAAGTCGCCCGGCGCGGACGGCCTGCCGAACACCTTGTCGGAAGGCAGCGGGCGTACGTACTGGCTGTGGCAGTAGCCGCAGCCCTCGCTCGCGAACACGGTCCGGCCAGCGTCCTGGAGCGGCGTCAGGGGTTTGACGTCAGGACCGGGAGGCGTCTGCGTGAGATCGATCGCCGGAATCACCGCGATCAGCAGCGTGATCACGATGTAGCACGCCAACGCACCGCCGAAGATCAGCCACATCTTCCTTTTCATGCGGCGGCCTCCGCTTGCTCCTCTTCCCGCATCACCGGCGACGGCGCGTCACCCGCCTTGCCTCCGGTCATCCGCCACACGTTCCACGCGAATACGCAGTGCGACAGGAACATCAGGATCCCGCCGACGCCACGCCACAGGTAATACGGGTGCATGTCCTCC
>JBOHYX010000171.1:0-5578 GCA_050738115.1 Rhodanobacteraceae bacterium | reverse complement strand
CGGCCGAAGACGCCAAACGTATCCGCACCGGCAACCGCGCGGCCCGCGGTTCCGTCGAGCTGCACCCGCTGGTCGTGATCGCCAGCGCGAAACCCGAGAACCGCACCGATCCCGGCAAACCGCTGACGGTCGAGTCGCTGACGGTGTGGTTGGCGGACAAGGCGGGATTGCCCTACCTCAGGATCGATCCGATGAAGATCGATGTCGCCGCGGTGACGCAGGCCGTGAGCCAGGCCTACGCGCAGCGCCATCGCATCCTGCCGGTCGCGGTCGCGCACGGCCAGGTCACGTTCGCGAGCGCCGAGCCGTTCGACATCCGCTGGGCCGCGGACCTCTCGCAGATGCTCCGGCGCGAGGTCAAGCGCGTGGTCGCGAACCCGCTGGACGTCCATCGGTATCTGATGGAGTTCTACGGCGTGCAGCGCTCGATCGCGAAGGCGCGCGAGGCCAAGCAGGACTCCGCCGACGGTTCGGCGATCCTCAACTTCGAGCAGTTGCTGGAACTTGGCAAGTCCGGCGAGATCGGCGCCGACGACCGCCACGTCGTGCACATCGTGGACTGGCTGCTGCAGTACGCGTTTGAGCAGCGCGCCTCGGACATCCACCTGGAACCCCGCCGCGAAGCTGCGCTGATCCGCTTCCGGATCGACGGCATCCTGCACAAGGTGTTCGAACTGCCGACCGCCGTGATGACCGCGGTCACCGCGCGCATCAAGATCCTTGCGCGGCTCGACGTCGCCGAGAAACGCCGCCCGCAGGATGGCCGCATCAAGACGCGTTCATCCGGCGGCCGCGAGGTGGAGCTGCGCATTTCCTCGATGCCGACCGCGTTCGGCGAAAAGATCGTGATGCGGATCTTCGATCCCGACATCGTGGTGAAGGAATTCAGGCAGCTCGGCTTTTCCGACGAGGAGGAAAACACCTGGCGCGCGATGGTCGAGCGGCCGCACGGGATCGTGCTGGTGACGGGGCCGACCGGATCGGGCAAGACCACGACGTTGTATTCCACCCTGAAGCACCTCGCGCGACCGGAACTCAACGTGTGCACCGTCGAGGATCCGATCGAGATGGTGTCGCCGGAATTCAACCAGTCGCAGGTGCAGCCCGCGATCGACTTCGATTTCGCGACCGGCGTGCGCACGCTGCTGCGGCAGGACCCCGACATCATCATGATCGGCGAGATCCGCGATCTCGAAACCGCCGAGATGGCGGTGCAGGCGTCGTTGACCGGACACCTCGTGCTCTCGACGCTGCACACCAACGACGCGCCGTCGGCGGTCACGCGCCTGCTCGATCTCGGCGTGCCGCACTACCTGATCCAGTCGACGCTCGCGGGCATCGTGGCGCAGCGCCTCGTCCGCACTTTGTGCCCACATTGCAAGAAGAAGGCGAGGCAGGATACGCAGGCGTGGTCGCTGCTGACCCGCGGCTGGGTGCTGCCGCCGCCCGCCGAGGTATACGCACCGGTCGGCTGCCTCGAATGCCGCAAGACCGGATTCCTGGGCCGCACCGGCGTGTATGAAATGATGACCGTGTCGCCGCGCCTGCGCGGGATGATCACCGCAAACCTCGATCTCGACGCCTTCACCGGCGACGCGCTGGAAGAGGGCATGCAGCCGCTGCGGATTTCGGCGGCGACGCAGGTGCGCCGCGGGTTGACCACGGTCGAGGAGGTGTTGGCGGTGCTGCCGGCGGGGGAGTGACGCGGCGCCGCCACCTCACATCACGCTCGCCGCTCGGCATCCCTGTCTCTTTCCGCCCGCCTGCGCGCGGGCTGTTCGCGCGCAGGCGCGCTCCTACAAAAGCCGCTTTGCAGGGGCCTGTCTGCAGGCGATCACCAAAGAGAAGGCCACCCCGCGAACACGCCCTCGCGCGAGCAAGGCGCGCATGTTCGAGCACAGGGATGTGCGAGTTCGCGCTTTTTGTAGGAGCGCGCCTGCGCGCGATTTGCTTGTGCAGCGAGCAAAGTAGATCGCGAGAAAAGCGAGCGAAACCGCTGTTGACCCACGCGCTATGCTGCGTGCAGCAGAAACCCGGTGCAAACGCAATGAAATCCCTGTTGTTGATCCAGACCGGCGAGGCGCCGGAATCCATCCACGCGCGGCTCGGCGGTTTCGCCGACTGGTTCCGCACCGCAATGCGGCTCGAGCCCGCGCAGATGCACGTGGTGCGCGTGGACGCCGGCGAGACGCTGCCGCGACCGGAGCAAGTCGCCGGCGCCGTCATCACGGGTTCGGCGGCGATGGTCACCGAACGGCACGACTGGAGCGAGCGGACGGCCGGGTGGATCCGTCGCGCCATGGATGCACGGACGCCGATGTTCGGCGTGTGCTATGGACACCAGTTGATGGCGTACGCGCTGGGTGGAACCGTCGGCTGGCTGCCGGCCGGCCGCGAGATCGGTACGCAGCCGATCACCCGGACGGACGGCGCGATCGACGGCTGGATGCGCGGGGTTCCCAAGTCCTTCGCCGCCCACACCACCCACCGGCAGTCGGTGCTGACGCCGCCGCCGGATGCCCAGGTGCTTGCCCGGTCCACGCGCGATCCGCTCCAGTTCCTGCGTTACGGACCGCAGGCCGTGTCGACCCAGTTCCATCCCGAGTTCACCGCCGCCGGCATGCACGCGTACATCGCCGCACGCACCGACGCCCTGCGCGAGGAAGGCCTCGATCCGGCGGCGCTCGCCGACGCGGTCCACGACACGGAAGCGGCAAGGACACTGCTGGAGCGCTTCGCCCGCACAGCATTGCACGCTTCCAACGTAGCAGCTTTTGCGGAAAGTCAGGCCATGGACGGCCGTTCTGGTGTGCCCGAAGCGACGGGCTGACGCCAGAAGCGAATCATCACGATGCAGCGATCAGGGACGATCGCACGGGTTCGCGCAAAGTCAGGCCATGGATGGCCGTTCTGATGTTCACGAAGCGACGGGCTGACGCCAGATACGAATCATCACGATGCAGCGATCAGGGACGATCGCACGGCTACGCATTTCGCTGCCGCAATCGGCGCGCCACCGCCGCCCGCGACAGCAACGCGAAGCCTACGCCGAATCCGAACCCGGCCAGGTGCGCCCACCACACCACGGCGCCGAAGCCGGGACCCGCGACCGTGAAGAGCAACTGCAGCAGCACCCACATCCCGATCAGCACCGCCGCCGGCACCCGGATGAACTGGAAGTACAGGCCGAGCGGCAGGACCAGTCCGAGATGCGCGCGCGGAAACAGGGCGAGATAGGCGCCGAGCGTCGCCGACACCGCGCCGCTGCAGCCGACGATCGGACGCAGTTGCCCCGACAGCGTCCACGCGCCCACCAGGTTGGCAAACGCGCCACCGACCAGGAACAGGAACAGGAACCGCCGCGAACCCAGCGCGCGTTCGGCCGGCAGTCCGAAGATCACCAGGAACAGCATGTTGCCGACGAGGTGCGTCCAGTCCGCGTGCATGAACAGCGACGTGAACGGGCGCAACCACAATCCGTCCTGCAGGACCTGGGCGCGCTGGAACAGGCGCGCCGGCACCGTTCCCCAGCCGAGCAGCATCGCCTGGCGTGTCTCCGGCGCCGACAGCATCAACCACAGGTAGCACGCAACGCAGGCCACCACCAGCGCTGGCGTGACCCAGCGCGGGTGCAGTCGTTTGCGGATGGGGACATCCACGAACATCAGGGCTTTTCTTCCTGATCACAAGAAACAACCAAGAAAACCGTCGTTCGATCAAGCGCGTGCAAAACGAATACCAATCCATCTCCCTCGTCATTCCGGGGCGCGCGCCAGCCTCATCGGCGCGCGAACCCGGAATCCAGTTTTTATCCCAATTGGCTGCAGAGCTGGATTCCGGGTTCTGCCCGCAGACAGCGCGGGCAGCCCCGGAATGAAGAGATTACCCGGATAACCACCCGGCATCAGGGCTCAGCTGTTTGCTCGAGCAGCCTTACCCGCGCGAAGTTGCGCTTCCCGACCTGCAGCACGCCCTCGAAGCCCGCACCAAACAGGCGCTGCGGATCGTCCGCGACCACCGCATCGATGCGCACCGCGCGTTCCTTGAGCTTGCGGTTCGCTTCCGAGTTGCTGGTGGTGAGCCCGGCGGCGGTCAACAGCGCCAGCAGGCGCAAGCCGCCCGCGGGCACGCGGACGTCGTTGACCGGCAGCGAAGTCGTGTCGCCCTGGCCGCGCACCACCGCGTGCCAGCCGGCGATCGCGTTGTCGGCCGCCGCGACGCCGTGGAAGCGCGCGGCGAGTTCGCGCGCGAGGCGCAGCTTCGCATCGCGCGGATTGAGCGTCCCGGCCGCGACGTCCCGCTTCATCGCCGCCAATTCGTCCAGTGAAACCTCGAAGCTCAGCAGCTCGAACCAGCGCCACATCAGCTCGTCGCCGATCTTCATGGTCTTGGTGACCATGTCGATCGCGGGTTCGTCGATGCCGATGTAGTTGCCGAGCGATTTCGACATCTTCTGTACGCCGTCGATGCCGTCGAGCAACGGCATCGTCAGCACGATCTGCGGCGGCTGGCCATGGTGCTCCTGCAGGCCGCGGCCCATCAGCAGGTTGAAGCGCTGGTCGGTACCGCCGAGTTCGACGTCGCACTTCAATGCCACCGAGTCGTAGCCCTGCACCAGCGGATACAGGAATTCGTGGATCGCGATGGACTGCTCGGCGGCGAAACGCTTGGCGAAATCGTCGCGTTCGAGCATCCGCGCCACGGTGTGTTGCGCCGCGAGACGGATCATGTCCGACGCATCCATCCTGCCGAACCACTCCGAGTTGAAGCGCACCTCGGTGCGCGCGCGATCCAGCACCTTGAACACCTGCGCCGCGTAGGTATCGGCGTTGGCGCGGACTTCCTCGCGGGTCAACGGCTTGCGCGTGACGTTCTTGCCGGTGGGATCGCCGATCATTCCGGTGAAGTCGCCGATCAGGAAGATGGCGGTGTGGCCAAGATCCTGGAACTGCCGCATCTTGTTGAGCAGCACGGTGTGGCCGAGGTGCAGGTCGGGTGCGGTGGGATCGAACCCGGCCTTGACGCGCAACGGGCGGCCGAGCGCAAGCCGCGCTTCCAGTTCGTCGTCCTTGAGCACGTCGACCGCGCCACGATGGATGAGTTTCAGGGCTTGCGCGTTGGCAGACATCGGATGGTTCCGGGGCAGGGTCGGTGGCGCGGGATGCGCGAAATCGGAGTCGCGTCACGCCGTGAAAGTGATGTGATGGTTAAGTGCGCGTTAATCCGGGAATCGCGTGCAAATCCTTGTGAAACAAGGTGATTGACGCGTCGTTCACCTGCGGCTAAGGTACCGGCTTCGCGCGTCTCAGCCCGTCTTCCGGAACCCCGATGGATCGCCCTCTCCGTCGTGTTGCGCCTCGTGCCCTGCACCGCCAGGCGATCCGTCGCAAAACCCGCCATTGCCATTCCCGTTTTTACGCGCGCTGCGCGCATTGGTCGTTCCACGCCGACGCGCCGGCCACCGGGTTCCGCTGGACCCGTGAAGCCTGGGTGCTGGGCGGCGGCGCGTTGCTGCTGGCGCTGTTGACCTTGCTCGGGATCCCGGCGTGGGCCCGTGTGATCCGCCACGCTTCGGTCA
>JBOHYX010000170.1:0-5579 GCA_050738115.1 Rhodanobacteraceae bacterium | reverse complement strand
ATGGTTGACGCGGCCGCGCCGGTCGCCGCGCGGATGGGCAACACATTCTGGGGGTTCAATGGATATCGCCGAACTGCTGGCCTTTTCGGTCAAGAACAAGGCCTCGGACCTGCACCTGTCCGCCGGACTGCCGCCGATGATCCGCGTGGACGGCGACATCCGCCGCATCAACCTGCCGGCGCTCGAGCACAAGCAGGTCCACACGCTGGTCTACGACATCATGTCGGACAAGCAGCGCCGCGACTACGAGGAATTCCTCGAGGTCGACTTTTCCTTCGAGATTCCGGGGCTCGCGCGTTTCCGCGTCAACGCGTTCAACCAGAACCGCGGTGCCGGGGCGGTGTTCCGCACCATTCCCGCTGAGGTCTGGACCCTCGAGGACCTCGCCACGCCCAAGATCTTCAAGGACCTGATCGAACAGCCGCAGGGCCTGATCCTGGTGACGGGACCGACCGGCTCGGGCAAATCGACGACGCTCGCGGCGATGGTCGACCACGTCAACAAGAACCACTTCGGGCACATCCTTTCAATCGAGGATCCGATCGAGTTCGTGCATACCGCGCAGAAGTGCGTGATCAACCAGCGCGAGGTGCATCGCGACACCCATGGCTTCAACGAGGCGCTGCGCTCTGCGTTGCGCGAGGACCCGGACTACATCCTGGTCGGCGAGATGCGCGACATCGAAACGATCCGCCTCGCCCTGACCGCGGCCGAGACCGGACACCTCGTGTTCGCGACGCTGCACACCAACTCGGCCGCCAAGACGATCGATCGCATCATCGACGTGTTTCCCGCGGGCGAGAAGCCGATGGTCCGCTCGATGCTGTCGGAATCGCTGCGCGCGGTGATCACGCAGACGCTTTTGAAGAAGGTCGGCGGCGGCCGCGTGCCGGCGTGGGAAATCATGATCGGCATCCCGGCGATCCGGAACCTCATCCGCGAGGACAAGGTGGCGCAGATGTATTCCGCCATCCAGACCGGCCAGCAGTACGGCATGCAGACCATGGACCAGTGCCTGCAGGATCTGGTGCGACGCGGGCTGATCACGCGCCAGGATGCAATGTCGCGGGCGAAGATCAAGGAGACGTTCAAATGACGGGACTCGGGACTCGGGACTCGGGACTCGGGAGAAGCCAAAACCGGCTTTCCCGTGCGCACATATCAAGCGCAGCAGACCGACCCTGTAACGGGCTCCGTAAGGACGTCGACCGGCATCGTGGAGCAGCCGCCGCGCTCTTTCGAGTTTCGAGTTTCGAGTCCCGAGTCCCGCTCTTGTCGTTCCGAGTCCCGAGTCCCGAGTCCCGAGTCCCGGAGGTCCAGTCATGAGCGCAGTCGATTTCAGTTCCTACCTCAAGCTGATGGTGCACAAGAAGGCGTCGGACCTGTTCATCACGGCCGGTGTTGCGCCGTCGATCAAGGTCAACGGCCGCATCGTGCCGATCACGCAGACGGCGCTGTCCCCGCAGGATGCGCGCGACATGGTGCTGAACGTGATGAACCCGCAGCAGCGCGAGGAGTTCGAGAAGACCCACGAGTGCCAGTTCGCGATCGGTGTGGCTGCGGTCGGGCGCTTTCGCGTGTCGTGCTTCTACCAGCGCAACTGCGTCGGGATGGTGTTGCGCCGGATCGAATCGAAAATCCCGACCATCGAGGAACTGCACCTGCAGCCGGTCGTCAAGCAGCTTGCGATGACCAAGCGCGGCATCGTGATCTTCGTCGGCGCCACCGGCTCGGGCAAGTCGACCTCGCTGGCCGCGATCGTCGGTTACCGCAACCAGAACTCGACCGGCCACATTATCACCATCGAGGATCCGATCGAATACGTGCACAAACACGAGGGCTGCATCATCACCCAGCGTGAGCTCGGCATCGATACCGACAGTTGGGAAAACGCGCTCAAGAACACCCTGCGCCAGGCGCCGGACGTGATCCTGATCGGCGAGGTGCGCACCCGTGAAACGATGGAGTACGCGATCCACTTCTCGGAAACCGGCCACCTCGTCCTGTGCACGCTGCACGCCAACAACGCCAACCAGGCGCTCGAGCGCATCGTCCACTTCTTCCCCGAGGACGTGCGCGAGCAGTTGTACATGGACCTGTCATTGAACATGAAGGGCATCGTCGCGCAGCAGTTGATTCCGACCCCGGACGGCAAGGGCCGTTGGGTTTCGATGGAAGTGATGCTGGGCACGCCGCTGATCCAGGATTACATCCGCAAGGGCGAAATCCACAAGATCAAGGACGTGATGAAGCAGTCGACCAACCTCGGCATGTGCACGTTCGACCAGAATCTGGTCGAGCTCTACCACGCCGGCCACATTGGCTACGAGGACGCGCTTCGCTATGCCGATTCGGCCAACGAGGTGCGGCTCGCGATCAAGCTTGCGCAGGGTGGCGACGCGCATTCGCTTTCGCAGGGCCTGGGCGACGTCGAACTGGTGGAGACGATCGACAAGGGCCACCGGCTCTAGCGCGACCGGCCCGGGGTGGGCCGCCCCCGCGCAGCCACCATGCGCACCGGTCGCGACCGAGGGTCGCTCCTACAGCACCCTCACTGAACGCCTGAATTGTAGGAGCGCGCCTGCGCGCGATCATTGCAGCGTGCAGCCGCCATGCGCGCGGGCTGCGACCGGCGGCGAGCGGGACGAGATGGCAGGACGTCAGCGATGTTTGACGCTGGCCTCGAAGTGCAGCCCGGCATCGTCGAGCTTCACGTCCATGTCGCCCGATGCGACCAGTTTGCCCGTTTCGGACAACGCCGCGGCCTGCTGCTGGATCTGTGCCGGGCTCGTGCCGGGCACGCCTCCGGCGAGGCGCCCCAGCCAGTCGCCAAGCAACGCATATACCCTGCCGTCGAGGTGGACGCGCAGCAGCCGGTCGCCGTTACCCGCTTCAGCGGTGAGTGTCGCCGGAATCTTTGCGCCTTCACCGGTGCCAACGCCCACCGCCAGCGCGTGCGAATTGGCGGCCACCCAGCCCTGTGCGCTGCCGCCAAGCATCGCCGCCAGCCTTGGTGGAAGGTCGAAGGACACCGCCTTGCCGTCGGTCGGGATCGTTTTCAACGCGAACTGCGGCAGGGTCTGCTGGATCTGCCGTGCCAGCGCCGCCGGATCCGAACTGGCGACCAGGCCGCGCCCGGCGATCTGTCCACCGTCGGTCCATGTGTCCAGAACCACCCGGAAGCCGAGCAACGAGGCCGCTTCCGGTGGCATCTGCACGGGGGGGTTGGCGGCGGTTTTCGCGAAGGCATTGAGCGACTTCAGCGCCGGGCATTGATACGTGTGGCTGGCGGCGGCTTCCGCGCGGCCCTTGATGAACGCGTGCCATTTCTGCACCGGCGCCGCCAGCACCACGTCTAAGATGGAATGGTCCCCGGTTTCGGCCATGCCCGGGACGGGCTGCTTCAGCGCATCGAGCGCACCCCGCAGCTCCGGGGACAGTTCCACGTCCAGGCTGCCGCTCGCCTGTTTCGTCGTGTACGTATGCATCCCGCCCGTGGCGAGCGGCACTTGGCGCGCCAGTGACTGGAGTTCGCCGGCGCACGTCGGGTCCGCGGTCGGCACGCCGAGGGCCTTCGCGAACGCCTGGGTGACCGCGTCCTTGTCGTCCGCGAGGTTGGCGAACAGCCTGGGCACGTCGATGTAACCCGAAGCGCTGGATTCCAGGTAGTCGTGCCGACTGTCGATGCGGCCCAGGCGATCCGTCGCGCTGCGGGCGGGCTTGGCGAGTCCCAGCAACGGCTTCAGCAGGTCCGCGCTGGCGGCGGCCGGCGCGACGGTGGCGACCACCTGATTGCCTTCGATCGCCACCAGGATGTGAACGCGCGCGTCTGCGCCGCCGATCACCCAGTACGACTGGCCATCGAGCGTGGCCGTCGGCGCCGCGGTTCCCGCGCGATTTTCCACGCGCTTCCAGAACGCCCTGAACGCGTCCGGCGACTCCAGTTGGTAACGGATCACGGGTGCGTCGCCGATCCCGTAGAACGCGAAGGGCGCGGATTCGGACAGGCCCGTCGCCTGCGTCAACGCCTTGAGGGAATGGACGTCCGCGAGTTCGCCCTCCACCGCGTCGAGCACCTTCGCAAGCGCGGGGCTGCCCGCGCCGATCAGCCGCGCATAGCTGCCGAGTTGCCGGATTCGCGCGGTAATCAGCGCGCCGTTGGTCCATGCTTCGGCGACATCGGCAGGCGTTGCCTCGATTTTGGCGACGAGCCAGGGCGTATCGGCGGGTGCCCAGGCAATCGGCGCATTCGCCGGGGGTCGAGTGCCGCAGCCCGCAAGCGTGAGAGCTGCGGCGCAGGCGGCCACGAGGATCGCCCGGGAAAGGACTGGACGCATGGGCGTTCTCCCCTGTTGCCCGCAACGAGTGCGCGATTATGCGCGAGTCGCGAGCAATTCCGCCAGCACCGCCATCCGCACCACGACGCCGTTGGCGACCTGGTCCAGGATCCGCGACTGCGGGCCGTCCGCGACGTCCGGCGCGATTTCGACGCCGCGGTTGATCGGGCCCGGATGCAACACCTGGCAATCGGGCCTCGCCAGCGCCAACCGGCGCGCATCCAGCCCGTAGTGCGCGTGGTAGTCGGCGGCGTCGGGAAATTGTGCCGCCGCCATGCGTTCCTTCTGGATGCGCAGCATCATCACCACGTCGGCGCCTGCGATCGCGTCGTCGAAGTCCTCCGTCGTGCTGCAGCCCGGGAATGCGTCCGTCGATTCCGGCAGCATCGCCCGCGGCGCGCACAGCCGGATATCGCGCACGCCCAGCGTGTGCAGTACCCGCGCATCCGAACGCGCGACCCGCGAATGGCGGATGTCGCCGCAGAGGGTCACCTTGAGATTTTCGAAGTTGGGACGCCGCTGGCGGATCGTCAACGCATCGAGCAGGCCCTGGGTCGGGTGCGCGTGGGTACCGTCGCCGGCGTTGATCACCGCGACTTCGCTGTTGGCGTGCGCGGCGAGCCACGCCGGCATTCCGTTCTCGTTGTGGCGCACCACCAGCGCGTCCAGGCGCATGGCTTCCAGCGTGTGCAACGTGTCGAGCAGGCTCTCGCCCTTGACGGTCGAGGACCGCGACAGATCGAAGTTGACGTTGTCGGCACCCAGCCGCTTGGCTGCCAGCACGAACGAGGTGCGCGTGCGCGTGGATGGTTCGAAGAACAGCGTCAGCACCGTGCGTCCGACCAAAAGGTCGCGCGGCCCGCCCGCGGCGCGGAAGTGATCGGCGCGATCCAGCAGGCGCACGATTGCCGCGCGGTCGAGATCTGCGAGGGTCAGCAGGTGGTGCATGATCTTGTTGCGGGACTCGGGACTCGGAGGTCGGGGATCGTAGGAGCCTGCGTGCAGGCGACCGGAAATCAGCGCGCGCGCGCAGCGCGCAAGTCTAGCGACGTTCCACGTCAGCAAGCCAGGTTTCAAGGATCACCACGGCCGCCAGCGAATCGATGTTGGCGGCGTCGTCCCGGCGCGCTGCACACGCCCTGCGCTGCGCGGCGAAACGCCGGGCGGCTTCCTGCGAGGTATGCCGCTCGTCGACCAGGTGCACGGGCAAGGCGCTGCGGCGGGCCAGCGCGTCGGCGAGCG
>JBOHYX010000169.1:0-5581 GCA_050738115.1 Rhodanobacteraceae bacterium | reverse complement strand
ATCCACCATCGCGCGGTCACGTCCATCCATTTACGTGGCGGCGGTGCGGGCTTCGACAGGCTGCGGCTCGGGCGCGCGTGCCGGGCGCGCAGGCGCCGGCCGCGCCTGTGGCTCGCCCGCTGGGCGTTCACGTGAATAATGCGCCACCAGCGCGCCGACCACGGCGGACAAGTAGGGAATCGCCTGGGCACCCAGGATCACCATCCATAGCTGACCATCAATGTAACGCGTGCCAAAGTTGATGGCCATTCCGGCGATGGCCAGCAGCAGCGCGATCGCCATCAGGAATTCTTCGCGCACAGGACCGAGCGCGCCGGCCGCGCCGCCGGAAAGCCTGCGGCTCTTGGCGGTGCGCACGAACGCGGCTTTTTGCTTGAAGATGCCCGCCCAGATGCCGCGTGCGATTGCGTGCGAAAGCCCCATGCTCGCGATCGACGCCATCAGGGTGTCGCGCCATCCGCACGGCACGCGCGCGCGGTACAGGATGACGCCAAACACGGCCTTGGCGATGAAGAAGCCGATGACCGGAATCAGGAACAGCCGCATCGGCAGGCTGAAGACCGTCGGCGCCAGCAGCATGCCGGCGGTCCAGCCAAGCGCCATCACGCTGAACACCATGTGCAGCGCGTCGGCGAACCACGAGAACCAGCCGGTCAGGAAATGGAAGCGTTGGCCGGCGGTCAGTGGGCCCTTGTGCACCATCCAGGTCCAGCGGCCCTTGAGGATCTGCATCGCGCCGAACGCCCAGCGGTAGCGCTGGCTCTTGTAGGCGCGGAAGTCGGCGGGCGTGACGCCCTTGCCCATCAGCTCGTCGACGTACACCGTTTCATAGCCGGCGTGCATCAGGCGCAGGCCGAGTTCGGCGTCTTCGCAGATCGTCCACTCCGACCAGCCGCCGGTGCCTTCCAGCGCCACCCGCCGCACCATCGTCATGGTGCCGTGCTGGATGATCGCGTTGCGTTCGTTGCGGTGGTGCATGCCGATCCGGAAGAAGCCGTCGAACTCCCACGCGGTCATCCGGCGGAACGGGTTGCGTTCGAAATCGCGGTTGGCCTGCGGGCACTGCACCACGGCGATGTTGCGGTCGTGGAAATACCCGGTCAGCGCCGCCAGCCAATCGCGACGCACCATGTAATCGGCATCGACCACCGCGATGATGTCCGCGCGCGGATCGGTCTGCTTCAGGCCGTAGTTGAGCGCGCCGGCCTTGAAGCCCGGCCAGGGGTCGAGATGGAAGAACCGGAAGCGGTCGCCCAGCTCCCGGCAGTGCGCCTCGAGGGGCTTCCAGACTTCCCCGCGCCTGGTGTTGTTGTCGATCACCAGCACCTCGAAATTGCGGTAGTCGAGCGCAGCGAGCGAGTCGAGCGTCGCGATCACCATCTCCGGCGGCTCGTTGCAGCAGGCGAGGTGGATCGAGACGAACGGCTGCCGGTCGGATGGACCAGGTTCGAGCAAGCCGAAATGCCGCTGCCATTGCCTGCGCCACAACACTTCGACGAACTCGAAGCCGTTGATCAGGAGGATCGCGAGGATGGCCAACTGCGCCGGGAACAGGACGATCAGCATCGCCCAGTCCACCACGCTGAGATAAAACTGGAACGGCACCGTGATCGACCACACGATCAGGCCGGCCGCGAGCTGGATCAACGCCAGGAACACGAAACGCCCGGCGAGCCTGAAGCGCGCGAACTTCCATGCGAACCAGATCATCGGCAGCAGCGCCAGCAAGCCCGACGCCAACGCCTTCCACGGCCAGGTCGCGTCCTCCAGCACCGGACCGGACAGCGGGAATTTGAGTTGCCGGTCGGCGTTGAACACGCCCCAGTAAGCTTCGGTGCGTCCCGAAACCTGCTCCTTCCACGGCTGGTCGATCGCTTCCATCACGTAGTAGTCGAGGTGCCGGGCGTTGGCGACGTTGAACCACTGGCGCAGGAAGATCGCTTCGTTGGCCAGCGATGGTTTGGCAAATTCGTAGCGGTTCCCGTTCGAGGGCCAGCCGACCTCGCCGATCACGATGTGCTTGTCGGGATACATTTGCCTGAGCCGCTCGTAGTGCAGCAGCGCGGAACCGACCGCATCCTTGCGCGGCGTGCCGTCCCAGTACGGCAGCAGGTGCACCGTGATGAAATCGACGTGCTCGGCGAGCTCGGGATAGCGCTCCCAGGTGTCCCAGGGCTCGGCGGTCGAAACCGGCTGGTGGACCGCGGCGCGCACCCGATCGATCCAGGCCATCAATTGGTCGGGCGTCATATCGTGGCGCAGCAGCACCTCGTTGCCGACTTCGACCTGCTTGATGTCCGGCCACCGCCGCGCCTGCGCGATCAGCGCGTTGATCTCCTTCTCGTTGTTGTCGTCGCGACGGTCCAGCCACGCGCCGGCGAGGATGTCGAGGTGGTACTTCATCGCGAGGCGCGGAATGTCCGGATACTGCAGCACCGAATACACGCGCACCCGCCGGGTGTGTTTGGCCATCAGCGCGAGATCGGCGTCGACGTCCGCGTCGGTGGGGAAGGTGCCCGCGAATGGACTCTGGTAGCGCTGGAACGGGCTGTACGCGAATCCTGCCGTGTGGCCGTTCCAGGGCACCACGTCGGTGGGACGGTCGGCCCGTGCCCACAGCGCGAAGTTCAATGCGGCAACCACCAGCGCCAGCAGCACGGCCGCGGCGATGATGCGCGCCCGCCGCAGGGGGCGCGCGTCGATGGCGAGCGATGGGCGCACGGGTCGTCCGGTCTGGTCCCTGCCGAATGAGCCGCGCAAGATTAGGGGCGCGTGGCTGAAGATTGTGAGAATTGACCGTGATCGCCGCACGATCTGCGGGTCGCCTGCAGCGAAGCCGTCCGCAAAGGACGCGAAGTACGCGCAAAAAACGGGGCAGGATCAAGAGGCATTTTTTTGCGTTCTTGGCGCCCTTCGCGGACCACTGCTCCTGGATGTCCCGGACGGCTAGAATCGCGCGATGGACGACTTCGCTCTACACGCGGGCACCGCGCCGCTCTTCGTCAGCCTGCCGCACGACGGCACGGCGTTGCCGGATGAACTGGAGGCCCGCGTCACGGCTGCCGGGAAGCGGGTGCCGGACACCGACTGGCACGTCGGCAAGCTGTACGCGTTCGCGCGCGACCTCGGCGCTTCGGTAATCGTCCCCAAGTGGTCGCGCTACGTCGCCGACCTGAATCGCGATCCGGAAGGCCACGCCCTGTACCCGGGCCGCAGCGAAACCGCGCTGGTGCCGGTCACGACCTTCGCCGGCGAGCCGATCTACACGGCGGGCCACGACCCGGATGCGAAGGAAATCGCCTCGCGCCGGCAGCGCTGGTGGCAGCCGTACCACGATGCGCTGGCCGCGGAGCTCGCGCGGATGCGCGCGCGCCATCCGCGCGTGGTGCTCTGGGACGGCCATTCGATCAAGAGCCGCGTGCCGATGTTCTTCGAAGGGCGCCTGCCGGACTTCAACCTGGGTACCGCGGGTGGTGCGAGTTGTTCACCGACGCTGCAGCAAGCCCTGGAGCGCGTGCTGCGCGAGCGTGCGGGCAGCGCGGCCGGCGGCTACACGCACATCGTGAACGGGCGCTTCAAGGGCGGCTACATCACCCGCCACTACGGGCAGCCCGCGGCGGGCATTGAGGCGGCGCAACTCGAAATGGCGCAGTGCATCTACATGGACGAGGACAGCTTCGAATATTTGCCGGAGCGTGCGGCGCCCGTGCAGGGCGTGATCCGCGCGTTGCTTGAAACCTGCGTCGCGCATGCCGGCCGGCAGCCATGAACACGCCAGCTCCCGACCGCCGCGCGCCCGATCCTGACGCGGCGCTGCCGCGTCCCGCCGACTCGCCGCCGGGTGCAGTGCCGTGGGGCTACCGCCCGGGCATCATCACCGCGATCACGGTCTTCCTCGCGTTTTCGCTGGCGTTCCTGCGTTACTGGGGTTTCGAGGCGCCCGGCCGCTGGCACTTGTACTCGGTGTTCTCGATCTGCGTGCTGGCGGTGTCGGTCGTGCTGCAGATCGTCGCGCTGTTTCGTGCGCTGCGCCTGGAGGACATCCAGCCCGCGGTGTATCGCGTCACGGTGCGCTGGTTCGCGGTTGCCGTCGTGGTGATGGTGATCGGGGTGCTGCTGGCGGCGTTCGAAGTCACCGTGACCTGACGATGGGTGTCGGTTCCGGCATCGCGGGCATTGACAATCCGTCCACCGAAGATTCCCCTGTTGATCCCGTCGCGTCGATCGGAACGACAAACATGAAAGCTCTCCTGCCCGTGATGCTGTTGGCGGCGGCGGTACCCGTCCTCGTGCTTGCCGCCCAGGCGCCGCTCGCACCGCAAGCGGTGATCCGGATTCCGGGCGGCGAGCACGGCATCGGCTTCGACGACATCGGTTACGCCGCGCCACTCGATCGCGTCACGATCCCGGCAGGCGCGACCGGCAACCTGGTGTTGATCGATCCCGCGACCCGGGCGCTCACCGTGATCCGGGGCGTGAGCGCGCCGGCCGCGAACACGCGGCAACATCGCGAAGGCACCACGTCCGCGATGTACGCCGAAGGCTACCTGTTTGCGAGCGACCACGATCCGGCAGAGGTCGTCGCGATCGACCCACGCACCCATGCCGTCGTGGGACGCACCGCGCTCGAAGGCGGCCCGGATTACGTCCGCTACGTCGCGCATACCCACGAAATCTGGGTGACCGAGCCCGGCAAGCAGCAGATCCAGGTGTTCAAGCTGGCCGTGGACCCGAAGCCCGTCTTGACCCTAGAAACGGTGATCCACATCGCCGGCGGCCCCGAATCGCTGGAGATCGACGACGCTCGCAACCGCGCCTATTCGAACCTGTGGAAGAGCAAGACCGTGGAAATGGAACTCACGACGCACAAGGTGCTGGCCGAATGGCCCAACACCTGCGACCGGTCGCACGGGATCGCCATCGATGCCGCCCACGATCACGTGTTCGTCGGCTGCGGCGACGGCAAGGTCGTGACGCTGGCACCGGCGGAACACGGCAAGGTGATCGCGAGCGTGCACGCGGGCGCCGGGATCGACATCATCAGCTACAGCCCGAAGCTGCATCACCTGTACGTGCCGGGTGCACGCGCGGCCACGCTCACGATCTTCGATGCCGGCGCTTCGGGGGCGCTGACGCCCGTTGCCGTGTACAAGACCGCGAAGCGCGCGCACTGCGTGACGGACGACAACGCTGGCCACGTGTTCGTGTGCGATCCGGGCGCCGCCACCATCCTGGAAATCGACGATCGCTGATCGGCCTCGAACCCGTGGCCGGGGCGGCGTGGCACGCGTCAGCGGGTCGGCCGGCGACGGGCGATCCGGTCCAGCAAGGCGGTCGTGGATTTGCCCGGCAGCAAAGGCACGAGCACGACGCGTCCGCCGCCGGACTCGACGAGGTCGCGCCCGACTACCGCGTCGATGGCGTAGTCCTGTCCCTTCACCAGCACGTCGGGACGCACGGCCTCGAGCAATTCGAGCGGGGTATCTTCGTCGAAGACCGTGACCGCGTCGACGCAGCCGAGCGCCGCCAGCATCGCGGCCCGCTCGCGCTCGCCGACCAGCGGGCGTCCCGGTCCCTTGAG
>JBOHYX010000168.1:0-5585 GCA_050738115.1 Rhodanobacteraceae bacterium | reverse complement strand
CGACGCCCCTGGCGCAGTCGATCACCATCAACGCGGAATCGACCGCGGTCAGCACGCGGTAGGTGTCCTCGGAAAAATCCGCGTGGCCGGGCGTGTCCAGCAGGTTGACGATGCGGCCCGCGTAGGGGAACTGCATCACCGAACTCGTCACCGAAATCCCGCGCTCCTGTTCCAGCGCCATCCAGTCGCTCGTCGCATGGCGCGCGGTCTTGCGGCTCTTGACCGCGCCCGCCATCTGGATTGCGCCGCCGAACAGCAGCAGCTTTTCGGTCAGCGTGGTCTTGCCGGCATCCGGATGCGAAATGATCGCGAAGGTGCGGCGGCGGCTGGTTTCCACGGTGTGCTGCGACATGGGCTTGCGCGGACGTGCAAACCCACAAGTTTAATACACGCAGCGCGGATACCGTCTGCGTACCGCGGACACCGTCCACCACATGGTGCTCCCGATGGCGGGCAATGCCCGCCCTACTGTGACTGTCCGCCGCATGGTGCTCCCTGACGCATCCGCTTGCCCTGCTTTCTGGCGTCCATCGCGGCCTCCGCTCACGTGGCTGGCGTAGCCCGGATGAAGCCGCAGGCGGAATCCGGGGAATTCCGCGAGCTTGCGCGAGGGAATCCCGGATTGCGCTTCGCTTCATCCGGGCTACTGACGACATGCGGTCGGCAGCGCTCGATGATATGCCGGGCACGATGTCGCGGGCTGGCTGCCACGCGTGCACGACCGCCGCGACGGGCCGGGCGGTTTCCCGTCAGGCGCCGAGATCGTCCGAGCGCCCCGCGCGCAGGCGCGACCATTGGGCGGTGGGCCGCCCGTCGGTGCGCCACGCGTGGCAATACTCCGCGGGTTGCGGCCAGCCGGCCGGGGAGTCCTCCCACGTTTCCCCGCGTCCGTACACGGTCATGTCTAGCAGGGCAAAAGTCGGTGCCATCGGTTCGGTGCCGCGGCCGGTCGTCCAGTGCGTCTCGAACACCCGCTCTCCGCGTCGCAGGTAACACACCAGCATGAAGGGCGCGATGCGGCCCGCGCGCAGTGCCGCGATGGAATCCTGCACCGAGTACCACGGTACATCCCAGCCCATGAAGTCACGATAGCGGGCGCTTTCCGCATACGGCCCCTGGCAGAACGTGGTGTAGGTGACGCCACATGCGTTGAGATAGGCAAGCTCACGGACTTGCCCGTTGCCGAACGTGCAGCCCTCGCACTGACCGGAGGCGCCCTTGCCGGTGTGCCACATGTGGAAATACGCGATCAGCCGATCGCGACCTTCGAAGGTGTCCAGCAGTGTCACCGGCCCACCCGGACCGATCAGCGGGGTGCCGGCATCCACTTCCACCATCGGCAGGCGCCGGCGCGCCGCCGCGATGGCATCGCCTTCACGTGTGTGTGCCTTCTCTCGCGCGCGCAGTGCGTCGATCCGGGCCTGCCAGGTCGAGCGATCGACGGTGGCGGGCGCACCGTACGGGCCATCTTGACGCGCAGGGTGCTGCGATGATTCATCGGACATGGTTGCTTTCCTCATCGGTGTGGTTCGGCGTGCGCCGTCACTGCGGTCGTTCGCAGCTCACCATCCACTTGGCGCCGTAGCGATCGGTCAGCATCCCGAAGCGGAGCGCCCAAGCCGTTTCCGCGACCGGCATTTCCACCGTGCCGCCCTCGCCCAGCGCGGTGAACAGGCGCTCGGCCTCGGCGGGAGCATCGACCGCCAGCGAAATCCGGTTGCCGTGGATGCCGGGATACGGACCCGCGTCGGGATTGCACCAGTCCGAGCCCATCAGCGTCGCACCGGCCGCCTCGAGCCGCACGTGCGCGATCATGTCGCGGGCGTCCGCGGGCAGATTTTCGGTGCCGGGCATTTCGCCGACGGTGACCTTCCTTGTGACCCGACCGCCAAGACACTTGGCGTAGAAATCGAATGCTTCCGCGGCGTCGTTTTTGTAGAACAGGTAGCTGACGAGTTGCATGGTTGAGTCCTCATCAAGGGTGGGTGAAACGGTGGCTGTCAACCCGCCGCGGCGCGCCGCAGCGTGGCGAGATCGAGTTTCTTCATCTGCATGACTTCGTTCATCACGCGGGCGGTGGAATCGGCGTTGTCGAAGAACGAACCCAGATCGGTTGGCACGATTTGCCACGACAATCCGAAGCGGTCTGCCAGCCAGCCGCACTGCTGCGCTTCCGGCGCGCCGCCTTCGGACAACGTTTCCCAGTAACGATCGATTTCTGCCTGCGTGTCGCAGTACACCATCAGCGAGATCGCGGGCGAGAACTTGAAGTGCGGGCCCGCGTTCAGCGCGCCGAAACGCTGCCCGGCGAGTTCGAAGTCCACGAACATCACGCTGCCCGGCGGCATGCCGTGCATGTCCTTGCCGCTTTCCGAGTAGCGTGCCGTGCTCACGATGCGCGAATCGGGAAAGATCGAGGTGTAGAAGCGCGCGGCTTCCTCGGCCTGGTGGTCGAACCAGAGGCACGGCGCAATCGTGTTGATGGTGGGCATGCTGGGCACCTTTCGTGGTTGTTCATCCGTACGACGAACGAATGTGCGGGGAATCGACAGGCATCTCGGGGCGTTCAGATCGCGATCGCGACTTCCGGGAATGGATCGCGCCACGCGTCAAACTGGTTGAGGCGGTCGTGCCAGCGCCGCACCGCGGGAAATTCGTCCAGCGGAATGCGCGCGAGCTCGGCGTACGGCAACGCCACCGCCACCGCGAAGTCGGCAACGGTGAGCGAGTCGCCCACCAGCCACTGGCGATCGTGCAGGTGAGTGTCCAGGATCGCCGCGAGCCGCCGCCACTCGTTGGTTGCGCGCTGCACTTCGACGGGATCGGCATCGCCCAGCCGAAAACGCGGCTTGATGATGTGTTCGAAATACAGCGTGCCACCGCTGCGGCAGAAGTGCTGATTGTTCCAGCTCAGCCAGCGGATCACTTCGATCTGCCGGTCGTCCTGCGGCCACAGGTCGGAATCCGCACGCGCGGCCAGGTGGCACATGATCGCGTCGGCTTCCCACAGCACGCGGCTGCCGTCGACGAGCGTCGGCACCTTGCCGTTCGGGTTCAGGCGGAGGTACTCCGGCGTCTTGTGTTCGCCGCGGCCAAGATCGAGATACGCGTATTCCACCGGTGAGTGCAGGTATTTCGCAACCGCGCAGGCCTTGCGCGGGGACAGCACGTCGGACCAGTAGAGCTTCATCCTGGCATCTCCTTGTCGTTCGCGGAACGGTCGGCTTGACGACGGGTGGCGGGCCGCGATTTCGACAGCCGCTGGCGCCGGGTGCGTTCCGGGCGTGGCGGCGAAGGCGGCGCCGCGCACGGGCCGCCTGCCAGTAGACGCAGGCTGGTGGCGACCGGCGCGCCAATCTGTTCCGTGAGGCGCCGTTGCGTTGCGCGCCAGGCGGGCAGGGCTGCGGCGAGCGCGCACTTGCCCGAGGGCGTGATTGCCGCGCGCCGCGCGGCGAGGCACAGGCACTGGGTCGTTTCAAGAATCGCTGCGTCGGGTTGCATGCCTGGTGCGTGTATATGCACCTATGACGTCTGTCAACCTGCACGGGCCCGCGCCGCCCGGAAATGACGATTGGTTATATGGGCGTCCGGACGTCTAAACGGCCATTGACATGTCAAAATGCCGCTACTAGAGTGCGGCTCATTGCTCATCGAGACCGGCTGAGGGACAGGCCCTTGGAAGCCGGGGCAACCCGCACGACCGCAAGGTCGCGCACGGTGCCAACTCCTGCGGAGGCGTTTACGCCGCCCGAGAGATGAGTCGCACGGCCCGCGTTTTGCGGTGCTGGACGGCCCCTTTCCGGTTTTCCGCACGACTCGATGGCGCGTCGCAAGGAGAACCGGCATGAGTGTCGCCGCCGCACCCGCCCCCGTTGAACCGGACGTCGATCGCGCCGCGCATCGCGCGCCCTCCCGCGTGCCATTCACGTGCGTGCGCGCCACCCGCCGTTTGCGCATTGCGCCGCGCTACGGCGCGCATGCGGTCGAGGCGGAAGTCCGCTATCTCTGGGCGGGTGCGCCGGGCGCACCGACCATCGTCGTCCTGGGCGGCATTTCGGCCGGCCGCGACGTGTGCGCAACCACCGAGCACGCGGCACGGGGATGGTGGGAGGACGTGGTCGGCGCGGGTCGCGCGATCGACCTCGAACGCGTGCGGGTCCTCGCGATCGACTGGCTGGACGCCGACGACCTCGATGCGCCGTCGGTGTCGAGCGCCGACCAGGCCGACGCGCTCGTGGCGCTGCTGGATGCGCTTGGCATCTCGCGCGTCGAGGCGTTCGTCGGCGCCTCGTACGGTGCGATGGTCGGCCTCGAGTTCGCCGCACGCCAGCCCGCGCGCATCGGCAAGCTGGTTGCGCTGGCTGGTGCGCATCGCCCGCACCCGTATGCGAGTGCGCAGCGCGCGGTGCAGCGTGGGATCGTCCGGCTTGGCATCGACAACGGCTGCACCGATCAGGCCTTGTCGCTGGCGCGCCAGCTTGCGTTGACGACCTATCGTGGCCCCGACGAGATCGGGCGCCGCTTTGCGGGCGGTGCGGAATACCGCGACGCGCGCTTTCGGCTGCCGGTGGAGGACTGGCTCGAATACCACGGCCGGCATTTCGTGGCGCGTTTCGACGCACGCCGTTACCTCGCCCTGTCGGAATCGATCGACCTGCACGACATCGATCCCGCGAGTGTGAAAGTACCTGCCGTGCTGATCGGATTCACCACCGACCGGCTGGTGCCGCTCGCCGACCTGTGCACGCTGCAGCAACGCCTTGGCGCGCCGGCGAGCCTCGAAGTGATCGAGACGCCGTACGGTCACGACGGATTCCTGAAGGAACGCGAACGTCTCGCGCCGCTGTTGCGTGAAGCATTGATGTAGGAGCCGGCCTGCCGGCGACTGGTGATGCCGGTACCTGGTCGCCCCAAAAGAAGGAGCAGGCGGTACGCGACGGCGCGCTCCATACGGTCCGGAATCAAGGAGAATCAAAATGACCCACGTAACCTCCTGTACCCGCGCGGTGCGCGCCGGAATCGACAAGGATCCGCAGCACGGTGCGGTGACGCCGCCGCTGCACCTGTCGTCCAACTTCTCGTTTTCGGGTTTCAACCAGAAGCGCGCCTACGACTATTCGCGTAGCGGCAACCCGACCCGCGACCTGCTCGCCGAAGCGCTCGCCGACCTCGAACAGGGTGCCGGCGCGGTGGTGACTTCGAGCGGCATGGCGGCGGTCGCACTGACGCTGGAACTGGTGCCCGCAGGCGGCCGCGTGCTGGCCGCGCACGACTGCTACGGCGGCACTTGGCGACTGCTGGACGCGTGGGCCAGGAAGGGCCGCTTCGACGTGCACTTCGCAGACCTGACCGATCCCTCCGCGCTCGCCGCGGGGCTCGCCGAAGGCCCTTCGCTGGTGTGGGTGGAAACGCCATCGAACCCGCTGCTGCGGATCACCGACATCCGCCACGTCGCGCGGGCCGCGCATGCGACGGGTGCGCTGTGCGTGGTCGACAACACGTTCCTGTCGCCAGCGCTGCAGCAGCCGGTGGCGCTCGGCGCCGACGTGGTGGTGCATTCGACGACCAAGTACATCAACGGCCAC